>CAMPIW010000001.1 GCA_946886635.1 uncultured Candidatus Saccharibacteria bacterium
TCTTTGCGCTCTGGCAAAGTAATGTTTGTGCGACGGTCAAAGCGACCTGGGCGAAGAAGCGCTGGGTCCAGTACGTCGGCCCGGTTTGTCGCAGCTAGCACAATAACGTTTGTGCCTGTTTCAAATCCATCCATTTCAACCAGAATTTGGTTAAGCGTTTGTTCACGTTCGTCGTGGCCACCACCCATACCACTACCACGACGGCGACCAACAGCATCAATTTCATCAATAAAGATAATTGCCGGGGCATTCTTTTTTGCTTTTGCAAAAAGGTCACGCACACGAGACGCACCCACACCAACAAACATTTCAACGAATTCAGAACCACTAATACTAAAGAACGGAACGTTCGCTTCGCCAGCTACAGCGCGGGCAAGCATTGTTTTACCAGTACCAGGGCTACCAACAAGCAAAACTCCCTTCGGGATTTTAGCTCCAAGCGATTCGTACTTTTTTGGATGTTTCAAGAAATCAACAACTTCTTCAAGATCTTGTTTTGCGGCATCGTTACCAGCAATATCATCGAAAACAACTTTTTTCTTGTCGTCGCCGTAAAGAATTGCCTTTGATTTACCAAACCCAAGCGCTTGATTATTTTGTCCCTGCGCTTGGCGCATCATAAACAAGAAAAATACAGCAATCAATAGAACCGGAACAATGATGATCGCCAAATTCCAAAGTATATCAGCTGTTGCAGATGGCGCTTTAATCTCGACAGTTACATCTGCGTCCTCATTAAGACCCTGTTCTTGTAGCGAACTAGTGCTGTCCTTGATTGACTTCTCGGTTGGCTTATCGCTTCCTTCGGGTGTCACCGTTAAATTATTACCTTCAACAACAATTTTAGTAATTTCGCCCTTATTTGCGCGGTTGATTACTTCAGAAATTGGGGTTTCTTTTAGGTTTTCTTGTGAGCCGGTAAGGGCGTACACAAAAAGAGCGCCAAATACGATAAGTGCCCAAAATAGGATTATCCGTAAAATAGTACTCGGTTTTTTCTTTGGTGAAGGTGCGGTTGATGCCATAAAAAATTAATTATTCCTTTCGGGCGTTCTAAGAAACTAGGTATATCTATATAATTTTATCAGTTACAGGCTAAATTGGCGAGTGCTGAAATAGAACCGCAGTCCATCTCCCGCCTCGAAGGTTGTCTGAGGATTGGCAATTTTAATAGCATGGAGCAAGCGTGCTAACTGGGGTCGAGTAAGTTTTCCGCTCGTAATTTCACGTAAACATTCGTACGCAACAGCGGTTGGTACGTGTGTAAAAAAGTACCTACTATACCAAGGGCCTTCGCCAACCAACACCTTAACTTCGGTACTAATCTCACGTTTTAGTGCTTTTTGGTGTGCATGAAGCGCTCGTAATTCGCGTTTTGCATCGGTTGGAAATAGATGCGCCTGAGTACGCACACGATTACGAAGATAGACAGGGCTTGCATTGGTCGAATCTTCGCGCCATTCAATGGCGTTTCTTCTGGCGTATTCAATTAAAGATGTTTTTTCTATATCAATCAAAGGTCTTTGTGCCTCCGAATCAAGCGCAGCTAACCCACGCCATCCCGTTCCTCGTGTCATATTAATGACCACCGTTTCAACAAGATCATCAAGATGGTGGGCGGTGACAATAGAGGCTCCGTGTTTTTCTGCCAAAGTACGCAAAAATGCATAGCGACGGTCTCGGGCGAATGCCTCACTGGCCGATGCACCAAGCTCTTCTCGTTTCGTCTCAAATGGCAATCCGTGCCGGGCAGCATACGTTCGAACCAATTCTGCATCAAGGTGAGAATCAGCACGAATACCATGATCAAAATGCGCCACAATCAACTCATGTTCGCCCGCGCGAACCATCATATCAAGGAGTACCATCGAGTCTACCCCGCCACTCACGGCCACGATATATTTCATGCCACCTGAAGCGCCTTCAAGTCGTTAACTACCGCCTCTCCGTGGCCCATTGGAGTAACGCGTCCGTACACCTTAACAACTTGTCCTTCGGGGTTAATAATAAAGGTCTTCCTTAAAATCCCCTCTTTTCCAAACATTTTTTTGCCCCACGCACCGTATGCGTCAATCGTTTCGGCCTTAGCGTCGGTAAGGAGCGTAAAGTTCAAAGAATACTTTTCCTTAAACTTTTCGTGACTGTTTGGCTCATCTTTGCTGATTCCAATAATCTCGGCCCCCATCTCGGCAAGCGTGTCACGCGCATCGCGCAAGCTACAAGCCTCGACTGTACAGCCAGGAGTGTCATCTTTAGGATAAAAATACAAAATTATCCACTTACCCCTGTAATCTTTAAGGGTATGTACCGTATTGTCGTTATCGTGTAGCGAAAAATCTGGTGCGCTATAAGGAGTTTTATTCATATATTTAGTATATGCTACTTTTTTAATTGGTATAATAGCTGACAGTGTCTGAGTTTTCTAAAATTGTGAAGAAAGAGAAATCCGATCGAATATTAACTTTCGATTTACTTCGAGGGTACTTTTTATGTGTAATCTTGCTTAATCACCTGTATTTTTACCCAAGCGGATTTGAATTTTTTACAGGAAAAAGTGCCCTTTACGCTTCCACTGCTGAAGGTTTCTTCGTGGTATCTGGAATTGTCCTCGGAATTGTCCGTGGGCGCAAGTTGCTTAACCAACCCTTTAAAGTTGCCGCAAAACTTCTATGGAAACGCTCGATACAGTTATACCTTGCCAGCATAATCCTGACGTTTCTTTTTACCTTCGTTGCCCAACTATTCCTCGATAACCCTGGGCTAAAATATGGCGTCTTTACCGATTGGACTAACTGGCAGGATCTTTTATGGAAAACAATCACGCTTAATTATGTTTACGGCTGGGCCGACTTTCTGCGTCTTTACGCAATATTCATCTTCGTTGCACCATTTGCTCTCTGGCTGCTTCGCAAGGGGTGGTTGCCTGTGTATCTTATTATCAGCGCGGCTATCTGGGCGCTATACCCACTTATCAATGACTTTGGCGATTCTAATAAAGTCTTCAGTTGGCAGTTTATCTTCTTTGCCGGCTTTGCCATTGGGTTCTACTGGCCAAAAATTGTTACTTTCTGGCGAGAACTTACTGTTCGCACCCGAAAAACCATCGGTTGGTCAACCGTAGCCGTGTTTGCCATAACCCTGCTGACATCGGCTTCGCTTGTTTTTGGAAACGAAATTGGCGGCACACTTGGCCCACAAATTGATGCTGTCCACCACGTCGTCGAACAAAACTTCGACAAAGACAGACTGCCAATCCCTCGACTTATTTTAGGTGCCGTTTGGTTTTGGGCACTATTTTACATCGTACGTCGCTACGAATCGTGGATTATGAAGCGATTCGGTTGGTTTTTGCTTGGCTTTGGTATGAATTCACTGTACGTCTATACCCTGTCGGCATTCGTGGTATTCTTCGCACATCTTGTTATTGCACCTCCAGGCTTTGGCCACTGGATACTGAACTTACTCTTTTCAATTATCGCTTTCGGACTACTACAACTTGCCATCCAAACCAAATTCTTAATGAAAATTATTCCGCGCTAATTTTGTAAGCTGTTGCTTTGTAAATAGTTTTACCAGTGATGTCCGATGTGGCGCTGACTGTTTCGATTTTCTTCCACGAAGCATCGTACGGCGCAATGTCATTTTCGCTTGTTCCACCTAGATACCAAATTGTTGGGTGTTCTTTTCCAAATGCTGCAATATCTTTAATTTTATGTAGATCGGTATATTTTAACATGTCGAGCGAGCCAAACTCGTAGCGAGTACCTTCATCCATAAAGTAAATTGGATGTTCGGGTGTTGAGTACGGTGCAGCTTCGTAAAAAATCCATGGTGAGGCGGCAATAATTGGCGTGCCTATTGGCGACGCATCTTGAGCGGCTTCAACTACCTGACGGGTAAGAATATGGGTGTTCGAATTTTTGTTGAAATTACCATAATGGTACACGTTAGTGATACCGAAGATCATCATACCCACGACAACCAACACTGGAAGCGTTCGTAGTAGTGGCTGCCATTTTCTCGTTCCTTTAATAAGTACGATTGCAAGGAAAATTGAAAGTGCCACTACCGCCGGAATGAGATACCTATCGACGAACGACGAACGGAGCGGTGGCAATGATGCGAAGAATAAAAGCACCGGAGGAGCAAAAGCAAGCGCCGAAATGAGCAAGAATGAACGCTTCTCTTTTGTTTTTAGCGCTACGTACGCCTTTGGCAATACTGCAATCACCACGAGCACTACAAAAATCATAGCAAGTGCAAGCCAACTTTGAACCTGACCATGCTCTAAGTAGTAGAAGTAGTTCGTAATATAGTTCGTCGGTGTATCAACTCCTACTGGACCGATCCAAAAACCAGCACTCTGAACAACGGTAAGTTGTTTTATCATAAACGGGAGCCACGGCAAGAATAATCCAACGGCAAGTGCATAGGTAAGAATCCACGGCTTCGCAAATACCTTAGACCAAAATTCTTTCGGTTTTATACCTTTATGCCAAGATTGCACACCATGCCAAGCAAGATGCGCCAACCATGCAAGCGCCGTAAAGTAATGCGTCCACATACCCAGCGAAACCAACACTGCATACCAAACCCAGTATTTACGTTGGTTTGTTTCCTTAGCTTTCACAAGTACGAAAGTTGCCGCAAAAACAATGAGCGCAGCAAGCGTATACATGCGTGCCTCGTCGCTGTAACGGATAAGCATTGGTGAAAGGACGATAAAAATAAACGACAGCCACGCAACGCTTCGACCAAATAATTTTCGAGACAAGAAGAAAGCAACAACCGCTGTTGCCGCACCAAGCACAATACTGAGTGATCGATAGCCAATTTCAGTTGTACCAAAAATACTCGCCCAAACTTTTAGAAGCCAATAATAAAACGGCGGATGCACATCGGTAGCAGTGTAGCGAGCAATATCCCAAAAACTAAACTGTATAATATAAGCGCTAAAGGCTTCGTCAAACCAAATTGAAGCGCGCGGTGCGTTAATAAGCGTAATCGTTAAAAAAGCGGCCAGCCCCACAAAAAGAATAACCAAATCGAGCTTAGGGTGTTTTTTAAAATACGTAGATAGAGCGGAAATAGTTTTTTTCATAATTACCCCCATAATAGCGCAAACCCTACTATTAAGACAATGAGGGGTTAAAACAGGGAGAGAGTCGTGGCAGAGTCTAGCATTGCGCCCTAAAGTGTTGTATACTACCCTAGTCGAACACACATCGGGGTGTGGCGCAGTTGATAGCGCGCTCGGTTTGGGACCGAGAGGTCGAAGGTTTGAGTCCTTTCACCCCGACCATAGAAAAAAGATTGCCTTGGCAGTCTTTTTTCTATTGTGTATACTTGCAGTGCACATGAAGCTTACTATTACATCGTTAAACCTCCAAGGCTTCGATAACTGGGATGCACGCGCACCACATATTCTTGCCTATTTACAATCGGTTAGTCCCGACGTGATATGCTTCCAAGAGTCTGTCTACCTTCCTTCTGTCTCTGCATACAATCCAGCACAGGTGCTCAATAAAGAATTAGGGTATCCACACGAGTTTAGCGATATAACGCGCCTGCAAGTTGGACTAGAGCACCCTGTGTACCGCGAAGGTCTCACAACCCTATCGCGCCAACCTGCAGCAAAGTCTGAAACCCTAATTCTAAAACAAGCCGAAGACGATGAACACAATCGTATTGTTCAATTACTTGATATCCAAATTAAAGATGGCCCACTTATTAAAATTGCCCATATTCACTTTTCTATAACTGACATAGTTGATTACGCAACTGCACACCTAAAAGAAGTTCTAACGATTTTAGAATCTCGAAACGAAAAGCGCGTTATCATTGGAGATTTCAACCTTACACACCTAGAAGAATCTTCTGAGTTATGGGGCAGTGACTATATTTCAACGTGCGACACACCGTATATTACCTATCCAACAAAAAACAAACGTGTCGATTACGCACTCGTTCCAAATGAATTTTCAATCGATTCGATAGACATCTCAAAAGACGGCCTATCAGACCACCGGGCACTCACTGTTACAATCATTATTCCCGACCCTGTCTAGAAAATCTAACACAGTATCGTGTATAGTCATAAGCATAATGAATGCGAAAAAAATCTTTAAAAATCGTGGTTTTACAATTGTAGAGCTTCTTATTGTCATCGTTGTTATTGCTATTCTTGCGTCCATTAGCTCGGTTGCTTACGTAGAAACCCAGCAAGAAGCACGTGACGCTCAGCGTAAAAGTGACCTAACGATAATTGAAAATGCCATGAAGGCTTACAAAATGGAAAATGGTGATTTCGTTACCACAAGTAGTGGGTGTGGATCGGGCGGTAACGGTAACGGCTGGTATAACTCTGCGTATAGTGGGTTCCTTAGTATCGATGAGTGCCTTGTAAATAGTGGAGCACTCGCTACATCAGTAGTAGACCCTTCGGGCACAACCGGATGCGCCTCATCATCAGAACCATGTAGGGCCTACATGAAATACAGCTGCGGCGAAGTTACCTACCTTATGGCGAGTCTCGAGTCGGAACCATCGATGATGGATGGTCCTACCAACGTTGCATGCGGCAGTGGTGCTAATTACGATACGGCGTACGGTATGAACTACGTTGTAAAAGTCGAGTAATTTTTACTTTGCGAACTCAACGGCGCGAGTTTCGCGAATAACATTTACTTTAATCGTGCCCGGGTACTGCATTGTACTTTCAATTTTATTGGCAATATCTCGGGCAAGTTTAATTGCCGAAAGATCATCAACACTTGCTGCTCGTACAATCACGCGAACTTCACGTCCAGCACTAATGGCGTACGATTTTTCAATGCCGTTAAAGCTGTTGGCAACATTTTCGAGTTCGCGCATACGCTCCGAGAAGTTCTCGGCGCTAATATTACGAGCGCCCGGTCGTGCAGCAGAGAGCGCATCACAAACACGAACCACCAGCGCTTCAACGGTCGTCGCCTCAACATCATCATGGTGAGCTTCAATTGCATGAACAATTTCATCGCTCATACCGTATTTACGCGCTAGTTCGGCACCAATGTGGTGATGCTTACCTTCAACTTTATGCGTTACGGCTTTGCCCATATCGTGAAGTAATGTAGCGGTTTTAGCAATCCGAACATCGGCGCCAATTTCTTCAGCAATAAGGCCCGCCATGTGTGCCATTTCAGTACTATGCATTAAAACATTTTGTCCATAACTTGTACGGAACTTCAGTTCACCAAGTAGGTGAAGTAGTTCTTATGGAATACCGATAACACCAACTTCACGCGCAGCGTCTTCACCAGCACGGAGTACTTCTTTTTCGATTTCTTTTTCCGCCTTGGCAACAACCTCTTCAATACGGCCTGGGTGGATTCGCCCATCCTTCATGAGCATTTCAAGCGTCATGCGCGCAACCTGACGACGCAGTGGATCAAAGCTCGAAAGGATAATCATACCAGGAGTATCGTCAACTAAGATATCAACACCCGTGGCACGCTGTAGTGCCTGAATATTACGGCCTTCTTTACCGATAATTCGGCCCTTCATTTCGTCGTCGGTAAGCTTAATGGCCGTTACCGTTCGCTCGGCAGTTACTTCACTACTCATGCGTTCCATAGCTGAAACAAGAATAATTTGCGCCTGCTCTTCGGCAGTATCTTTTGCTTCGTTTTGAAGTTTCGAAACGAGACCCGTAAGGTCTTGTTTGATGTCTCGTTCTGTCATTTCAAGTAACTTAGTGGCTGCGTCTTTTTTCTTGAGCCCAGCAATTTTTTCAAGCTTCTCTTGTTGACGCGTACGAATATCGCGAATCTCATTTTTCAAATCTTCAACTTCGTCTTCTTGCGAACGAAGTGATTCGGCACGCTTATCAAGCTCGTCGAGCTTTCTATCAAGGTTCTCTTCACGATCAGCCAACCGGCTTTCGGTTTTTTCCCAACCTTTGCGACGGTCGCTTTCTTCTTTTTTAGCATCGTTCGCTAGTGCCAAGGCATCATCTTTTGCCTTCAAAACAATGTCGCTCGCTTTTGTTTTCGCTTCGGCAACGACTTGGTCGGCTTTGTGCTTTCCATTAGTTTTTCGTTGTTTGTCATAGGCAACCGTTCCACCAACGCCAGCAAGCACTCCGATAATCGCGGCTATAATTCCTTCTACCATGTTGTGTCCCTCCTCAAGAAAGCCTGGCCAAGTGTTCATCTTGACTAAAACTAATCACAAACCCTCTTGAATGTTCAAAAATATATTGGAAAGTCCCTGGATAAAAAATCAGGCGGACTATACCTATTGTAGCGCTGAAACAAAAGGCTTGGCAATGCTAATATAAAAGATTATTTTCGTGGCTGAGTGATATTCGCTTCACCACCGTACTCGGGCAAAACAATTTCATCATTTTCACCAGCCTCAAGCCGCGCAATTCCTTTGGCACGCCAGTCATCACCCGTACTCCCAACAATTGGCCAGCTATTTGTGTGCGCCAGTGTGTTAAAAACAGTGATTCCAATGCGAAGCCCCGTAAAGCTCCCAGGTCCCTGATATACAACGAGGCTCGTAACGTCCTTCCATGATTTCTCTTGAAAAGAAATTTCTTGTTCCAAAAAACCAAGCAGTCCCTTGGCGAGCTCTCGGCCTGCTTCCCACATTGTGTCATAGCGCCAATCGCCCTCTATCATGCTCAATCGGCAGGTTGGCGTTGAGGTGTCTAAAAGCAAAATCATACTAAAGCTCCTACTGCATCTGATATCTCGACCACACGCGATGTTTCGGTCGGGGCAGTAATGTTGATAGTGTAGTGGTCGTCTGGCAAAACCCCCTCAACAATATCAGCCCATTCAACAACAGTGACAGTTTTTGGGTCGTGTACCATTTCGGCTACTTCATTTGCCATAATTCCAGCATCGGTTAATCGATAAAAATCATAATGCACAAGTTGAAGGTCGTCGCGGCCCAAGTACAGTCGGCTAATTGTAAAGCTCGGGCTTTGTACTTCATCATCAACCGCAAGACCTTTCGCTAGGCCCTTAACAAAGGTTGTTTTTCCAGCACCAACATCGCCAACCAATTGAAATACCTCACCGCCTTTAAGCCGTTTTCCAAGCTTTTCACCAAGTTCTTTCATTGCGAGTTCGCTCGCTACCTCTATAATCATCTTTAGTAGTATATCATCTAGCACTTTCGAGGTCATTCCTTTACAATAGACATAACCATTATGCGCATTTCCGATACAATCCTGGAAACGGTGCTTGGGCGGGCAAAACTTGTAACTCCTGAGCAACTAGCCACCTTAAAAGAAGAGGCGGTCCGTTCGAAGCGTCCGTTGCAAGATATCGTTTTTGACCAACGGATTGCCGACGAAAAAACAATCGTTAAGGCTTTTTCTGAGTATGCCGATATCCCGTTCGTTGAAATTGACGCTCGTACTGTAGAGAAAAAAATACTTGGACTTATCCCCGAACGCGTTGCTCGCCAGTACATGGCTGTGCTCTTCAAAGTCGACGAGGGCGGCGTTCATCACCTTGCTATGGAAGACCCCGATGACGTTCAGGCGGTCAACTTTATCCAAAAAGAAATCGGCACAAACTCTCGTATTTATATTGCCACTAAAGATAATATCCTTTCAGTACTCGACCTTTACCGTGGTGACGTAAACAAAGAACTTAACGAAGTTATCGACGTACAACGAACGGCCGAAGAAGCAGCAGCAAATGTAAGTAGCACCGATCAAGATATTTCCGAAGATTCACCCATTGCGCAAACAGTAAACCTATTGCTTGAATACGCCATTCGCTCCCACGCTAGTGATATCCACATTGAACCTCGCGAAGACTACGTGCAGGTGCGCTATCGCGTTGACGGCATGCTTAAAGAAGTTAATCGCCTACCAAAAAATGTTATGGGTGCACTTATTAGTCGTATAAAGATTTTGTCTAACTTAAAAATTGACGAACGTCGCGTTCCACAAGATGGTCGCTTTAAAACCGTCGTTAACGATCGCCAATACGCACTCCGTGTGAGCACCCTGCCAATTGTTGATGGTGAAAAGGTTGTTATGCGTATTCTTGACGAGTCTAATCAGGCCGTCAGTCTTGATAGCCTTGGCTTCTGGGGAAATGCTTACACTACTATTATGCGCGAAATTGATGAGCCAAACGGTATCGTACTTATTACCGGGCCAACGGGTAGTGGTAAGTCAACCAGCCTATTTAGTATTCTCAGTACTTTAAACAAACCCGACGTAAACATTTCGACTGTTGAAGATCCGGTCGAATACAAGATCCCAGGGGTAAACCAAACACAAACCAATGTTAAAGCCGGCATGACTTTCGCTAATGGCTTAAGGGCACTTCTTCGTCAAGACCCTAACATCATCATGGTTGGTGAGGTTCGTGACGGTGAAACTGCCGGCCTGGCAATTCAGGCGGCTCTTACTGGCCACATGGTGTTTAGTACGCTTCACACCAATAATGCCGCCACTACCCTTCCACGTTTGCTTGATATGGGTATCGAGCCCTTTCTCATTTCGAGCACCATTCGCGCCGTTGTTGGTCAACGACTTATTCGTCGTCTTCATGAAGAATCTCGCGAAAACTATACTCCAACCGAAGAAGAAAAAGCTGAAATTTATCACTTATTTAATCTACCTACCGGTGATGGATTTAAAGTTATCCACGAGCTTGAAAAACAAGCAGCTGCAGCAGGACTTGGTGGTGATGCGCCGCTGAGCACCGACGAACACGGTATTAAGACACTCTGGCGCGCCAACAAAGACTTTAACACCGAAGATGTCCGGGAAGGCTACCGTGGCCGAATTGGTATTTACGAAGTGCTTTATAACTCAGCGGCTATACAAAAGCTCATTATGACTCGCTCAACCAGCGATGACATTCAATCCCAGTCTATCCGTGAAGGTATGGTAACTATGCAGATTGATGGCCTCATCAAAGCGCTGCGCGGTCACACAACTATCGAAGAAGTTCTTCGAGTGAGTAGGGAATAAAATTGCATGCCACGATTTTCTTACGTTGCCTCTGACGCTCAGCAAAATGTTGTTAAAGGTAAATCCGATTTAAACGACCGCGCTAGTGTTATTACCGCCCTTACAAAACAGGGCTTACAACCTATTAGTATTAAAAGGCTAAAAGACAAAGCACCATCAATCGATTTCAATAATTTGTTCGAATCGACCAAAGTAAAACAAGATCAGCTAGTTGCCTTTACTCGTCAACTAAGCGCCATGGTAAGCGCTGGTGTCCCCTTGCTTCGTTCACTTACCTCTATTCAAAAACACGCCGAAGATAAAGCGCTAAAGAAAATTCTTGGCGATATCGTTAAAGATGTCGAAGGCGGTATGACAATGGGAGATGCGCTCGCAAAACACCCCGATACATTTAACGACATCTACGTAAACATGGTACGCGCTGGTGAATCGGCTGGTATTCTTGACGATATCCTTAAGCGTCTCGCTGGGCAGCTTGAAAAAAGTGCTGCTATTCGTAAAAAAATCAAAAGTGCCATGGCTTATCCAATGGTGCTTCTTGGAATCACCTTCCTTGCCTTCTTCGGGCTCATGCTTTTCGTTGTACCGCAAATTGGCAAAATTATCCAAGACCTTGGTGGTCCCGATGCAGAACTACCTTTTATTACACAGATGATGCTCGGTATTAGTGGTTTTATCGTTAGCTTTTGGTATATATTGCTGCCGGTCATTGTTGGAATAGTCACGGGTCTTGTTATGTACATTCGAAAATCTCCTAAGGGTCGCCGTGCGTTCGACACGCTCATTCTAAAAATTCCAGCTATCAATGTTATTATCCGTAAAATTTCAGTCGCGCGTTTTGCTCGTACTTTCTCGGCACTTATGGGTGCCGGTGTAGCAGTTCTTGAAGCACTCGATGTAACGTCACGTGCAGTTGGTAATGTTATTTACGAAGACACACTTAAACAAGCAGGTGTAGCGGTAAAAAATGGTAAATCGCTTTCTTCTGTACTCGAAAAAAGCGAATTATTTCCATCGATTGTCGCTCAAATGCTTGCCGTAGGTGAAGAAACCGGTCAAACTGACACCGTTCTGCTAAAGGTCGCCGATTTTTATGAAGAAGAAGTTGACCTTTCGATTGAGAGTATCAGCTCTATTATTGAACCGGCCATGATTGTCGTAATGGGCGGCATGGTTGGACTTATCGCGGCCAGTGTCATGCTTCCAATTTCACAACTTTCATCAAATATTAAATAGCCGCTAACGTTTGAATAACGCTCATGCTATAATACAGAGGTATTTACATACGTGGGCCTATGTCAAAATTCTTATATAAAGACAAACCAATTATTGGACTTGATATCAGTAGTACTGGTATCAAGCTTATGTCTATTGATTCAAAAAAATGGCTCGTTAACGGATACGGTTCTGCCGACCTTGATCCCTTAAAAATGAAAGAAGCGCTTGAAAACAACGAAAGCACATTTCTTACCGATAACATCAAAGCTCTTATGACGGGAAAGGTTATTGGAACAATCGAAAATGATCGTGTCGCCATCACTGTTCCTACTGCCCGAAGCTACACTCGCACATTTACACTTCCCGCATCAGCCGAGGGGTCGCTCGACGAAGCTGTAGTCCTTGAAGCCGAACAATACATTCCAATTCCAGTTTCGACACTGTATATCGATTACCAAATTATCGAACGAAGCCGTAAAACAATTGTTGTACTCATGAGTGCTGTTTCTAAAGTTATCGTTGATAACATCGTTCGTAGCGTCGAAGCCGCTGGCCTTACCCCTATCCTTATTGAACCCGGCATTAACTCGGTTGGTCGCGTCCTCACTGCTACTGAAGATGGCTCACTTCCTACTGTTATTGTCGATATTGGACCTGCGAATACCGATATTGCAATCTTAGACCGTGGCTCGATTCGCGTAACGGGTGGCGTTCCCGTTGGTGGCAATACCTTCACACTTGACGTTGCTAAAAAATTAAATATTTCGCTTGAAAATGCCCACCAGCTTAAGGTCCTTAATGGCCTTAGCGCTGGGCCACGACAGCAAAAACTACGCGAAGCGCTCGACCCAAGCCTCGAACGTATCCTTGTTGAAACCAAGAAAGTCATGCGTTATTACAACGAACGTATAAATAGTGATCGTAAAATTGAACAGCTACTCGTTGTTGGTGGCGGAAGCAACGTACCTGGCATTGGTGAATACTTTACTGAAAATCTCATCATTGCCGCTCGTGTCGCTAGCCCTTGGCAAAAACTCGATTTTGGAAATATTCAAGAACCTCCAAAACAATTCCGAGCACGGTACATTACCGTAGCCGGCGCAGCCAGTGTTAACCCGGGGAGTATCTGGAAATGATAAACCTCCTATCAACCGAACGAAAAGATGAAATTAAAGCTGCACGCGTAAATGTTATTTTACTGCGCTACATGGCTATCCTTAGCCTTGCTTTTGTATTTATTGGTGCCGCACTCTACGTATCGCATTCCGTTCTTAAAGCCACGCACGCAAGTGCAGAAGAACTTATCACAACAAATGATGTTAAGGCCGATGTTTACAGCGAAACAAAACAACAAGTAACCGCGCTCAGTGCAAAACTAAACGACACAAGAATTATTCTCGATCAAGAAATTCATTATTCACAAGTACTTGTTGAAATTGGTCAGCTTATGCCTGCCGGTACTGTACTTGGTGATTTAACACTTAATGCAGCGAGCTTTGGTGGCGAAGCAGTCGAAATCAAAGCTTTTGCAAAATCGACAAACGAGGCAGGAATGCTACAAAGTAATTTCCAGGGGTCAAGGCTTTTTTCTCAGGTGACACTTAAAGGTACTGAAACAAACCAGGAGAACAGTGAATATCCCGTAACCGTCTCGATGTCGGTAGTGCTCAATAGGGCGGGTATATAATATGAAACCACAAAAAAAAGAATTTAAACCACAAAACCTTCGCTCAATTTTAGCGACATTGCTTATTGTTTTACTCCTCGGCGGTGGCGCAGCATTTTACTGGGGACTCGGCATCGTTCGAGAGTACGCTGCAACGGTCAACCAACGCCTCGCAGATGCCGAAGCAAGCGGCGCTCAAATTCAAGAGCTACAAACGCTGAAGAACCAGCTTGCACAAAGTAATTCACTTGTTAAAAAAGCGAACCAACTCTTTGCTACCCCAGCATCATATCAGTCACAGGTGTTGGCAGACTTAAAAAACTACGCCGATTCAGCTGGGCTATCTATAACTGACACTTCTTTCTCGCCAGCCAATGAGTCTGCATCACACTCAATTACAATTACTCTCGAAGAGCCCGTCTCATACACTAAGCTTATTACTTTTCTAAATAACGTAGAGAGTAGCATCCCTAAGCTCCAGGTTAGTTCAATTACTCTTGGTCAAGCGACAGGTGGTAACGCAGACAGTGTAGACGTAGAAGATATTAAAATTAACATTTCGGTAAGGTAAGTATGGCGACCCCAAAAACAAGAATCAAAAAACCGCAAAGCTCACTAGTGAAGCCGATTGGTGTCTTTTTTCGCCGCTTCCACCTCCTACTATTCTTCGTTTTGATTGTGGGCTGTTTATCGGCGGTGATTATCCTTATTAATAAAACTCTTACCGAAAGCTCCGACGATACATACACTTCGTCAATCAACGCAGGAAACATTGACGAGGCGACACTCGATAGAATTCAATCGCTTCATACAAGCGATAAGCCGAACCCAGCGCCCAACCTTCCCCAGGGGAGAATTAACCCCTTTGCAGAGTAAAAAGTAGCGACAGCGCGCTAAAAAGCTTATACTATAACTATGCTAATCTTAGGATCTCGACTTACCAATACACCAGTCATGAGCCTTCAAACAGGGACGCGTCTTGCACACACTCAAAGGCCAATTATCGACCCCTCTACGCTTCGTATTCTTGCCTACGAAGTTGACGGGCCTCTTCTTACCCAAAAGCCCTCATTTGTACGAACTAATGACATCCGCGAATATGGCAGATTGGGAATGATAATTAACAGCAACGATGAACTCATTGGTCTCGAAGACGTTATCAAAATTAAAAAGATATACGACCTTCAGTTCCCTCTTAACGGCATTCCAGTGATTGATGAGCACAGAAGAAAGCTTGGTAAAGTTGAAGACTACACACTTGATACCGGTGACTTCGTTATTCAACAAATTAATGTTCGTCGTGGCTTTTTGCAAGGTATTACCGACACCGGCCTACTCATCAATCGTTCCCAAATTCTAGAAATTAATAATAATTCTATTATCGTAAAGGCGCCTTCAGTAAAAAGCGCCGAACCAGTCATGCAGGCAATGCGCGGTGAATTTGTAAATCCATTTCGCACGCCAAAGCCACAAGCGGGACCAGAGACTAGCCGTTAGTTTCTTCGTTTGAAACGCGGATAGCCTCTTTTACGTCATCGTAACGAAAACCCTGACGCATTAAATATGCAATAAGTTTCTGCTCGTCATCATACCGACTCGCCTTTTTTATAAGCATCTTTTGAAGCTCGTTAGCATCTTCACGCTCGGTATTTTCGAGCGTGCGTTCAATAATAGCTCGGTCTACGCCCTTAGATTGTAGCTCTGTTTGAAGCTTTCGTAGACTACTTCCCTTTCGAACATTTCGATTTTCTACCCAAAATAGTGCAAACTTTTCGTCATCAATATAGCCTTTCACAGAAAGCCTATCAAAAACGCGTTCTGTTAGCTCTTTACTTACGCCTTTTCTAATGTCACCCATTTTAGTGCGGGTGTCACGCGTCTTACGATATAAATAATCGCGCATCTCACGCTGACTTCGCGGCCGCATTAAAGCGTACTCTAACGAGCGGGTATACAATTTACCAAATTGACTTTCATTCTCTAGTTCAGCTAATTCTTCGGCAGTGTATTCTGCACCAGTTTTAATGCCCAGTTCGGCAACCTGAGTAATATCCAGAGAAAACGAGTATTTACCGTCGACAAATACGTTAACGCGGTCTTTATCGCGGAGTTGGGTTTTCAGTGCCGTGATTTTCATAGAAAACGGCTGACGGATTATTGCTCCGCTTCAGCAACTTTCTGACGGACCTTTTTCTCAATCTCATCGAGAACTTTTGGATTTTCAGTAAGATATTGCTTAGAAGCTTCGCGACCTTGACCGATTTTACCGTCGCCGTACCCAAACCATGCACCGCTTTTTTCAACAATGTTGTACTGTGTTGCAAGATCAAGGACATCACCGGTTCTTGAGATACCTTGGTTATACATGATATCGAACTCAGCCGTACGGAAAGGTGGAGCAATCTTATTCTTCACAATCTTCACCTTTGTGCGGTTCCCAATTATCTCTTCGCCTGCCTTAATTTGCCCTGTGCGACGAATATCCATACGCACTGATGCGTAGAACTTCAGTGCATTACCACCAGTGGTCGTTTCTGGGTTACCAAACATAACACCAATTTTCATACGAATTTGGTTGATGAAGATAACAATGGTGTTGCTCTTGTTGATAATACCCGTAAGCTTACGGAGCGCTTGGCTCATAAGGCGAGCTTGAAGACCCATGTGACTGTCGCCCATTTCGCCTTCGATTTCGGCCTGCGGAACAAGTGCGGCAACAGAGTCGATAACCACAAGGTCCACGGCGCTTGAGCGTACGAGCGTTTCAACAATTTCAAGTGCTTGTTCGCCGTTATCTGGCTGAGCAACAAGAAGATTGTCGGTATCAACACCGAGGCGACGTGCGTACGCAGGGTCGAGTGCATGTTCAGCGTCAACGAATGCCGCCGTACCACCCGCCTTTTGCATTTCTGCAATTGCGTGAAGAGTAAGTGTTGTCTTACCAGAAGACTCCGGACCATAGACCTCAACGATACGCCCCTTTGGATATCCTCCACCAAGAGCGATATCAAGACTCAATGCGCCACTTCCAATAAGCTCTACGTCAATTGTTTTAGTATCACCAAGTCGGCGAATTGCCCCGTCGCCAAATTGCTTGTTAATTTGTTCTTGTGCAAGCCCTAATGCTTTTAGCTTTGCTTCGGTTGCTACTTTGGGTTCGGTAGTTTCTGCCTTGGTTGCGTTAAACGCATCGGTTTTATCGGTTTTCTTTGTAGCCATACTTCCCTCTCTTTCTCTACATTCTATTATACGCAGACGAATCTTAATTTGCTATAATCTATAGATATGAAATCATCACGTGGATTTACAATTATTGAACTGCTCGTCGTTATCGTGTTCATAGCCGTAGCGAGCGTAGTGTTTTTCGTGCAAAAAAATCACGTTGAAGTAGCAGCCCGCGATGAAGCCCGCAAAACTGCTATTAACGCAATGTATTATTCACTTGAAGAGGTGTACTTCGCTGAGAACGCAGCGTATCCTCGAACAATTAATGCCGAAACACTCCCGTCAGTAGACCCGGCCCTCTTCACAGATCCTAATGGCGTAAAAATTGGTGAAAGCGCAAGTAATTACCGCTACGAGGGTCTTAATTGCAATGGTGACAGCTGCCAAAGCTACAAACTCCGAACTATTCTTGAAAATGAAGATGACTATGTTAAAAAGAGTCGCGACAACTCTTAAATAACTTAGCTTTCGTCGACCGGGCGCCCATTCTTGAACGCCTCAACCGCATTGTTTAGCCGAGCAATGTGGTTTTTTGGGCTCGCTACATAACTAAATCGATACGTCGTTTCATCTCCTTCGGTGCTAAGACGAATATCACCATAATCGAGCACTTGTTGCAAAATACCGTGTTGCGTGTAGCTTGCATCTTCA
The DNA here is from genome assembly GCA_946886635.1 of uncultured Candidatus Saccharibacteria bacterium. Next base: position 17,751 of record CAMPIW010000001.1, read on the forward strand.
ATGCTACTCAAACTCACCGTTTGCTCTTGTCTAGAAAAGAGTGATGTCTGAATTTCCTGAATAACACTTTCGTTTGTTAAAAAGAACCGATTATTCACATACACGTAGTACGAAACAAACATTCCAAGCGCCACAATGGCAACAAAAATCCAAACAGGGGCCGCAATTCCTCCGACGGTAGCGAGCGCACCGGTTACTGCAAATTTTTCAGCTATTACATCGTAATTAAAGAATAGCGCGAGCGCCAAGCTAATAAGGAGTGTTCCCGCAGTCAGTGGCAATATAAGACCAATTGGATGGCGACGCACCGCGGTAATAACATACTCACCGGTACTTAAATTGAGCAACGGATATTGTTGCTTTGAATGCGCGTGCAATCGTTGGCGCTCGGCACTCATAACTGGCTTTTCAGGTTCAAGAGGACGGGCTACGTGGACGACGGTAGTGGCTTGAGTATCTGCTGGAGGATGCGCGTAGAGTGGCTGACCCTTTGCATCATAAGCAACTGGTTGTGGCGATGGATTCGCGTTAGGGTCGTTAGGCTGTTCGTTCATACTTGTATTATAGCAAGCTTTTAGTCTTCATTAGGTGTGCGCTTTAGGTGTGTAAACGCCCGTGGTGTGGCGCGACGACCACGAGGTGTGCGCTCAATTAGTCCAACTTGTAGCAAATAGGGCTCATAAAAGTCTTCGATTGTACTTGCCTCGTCGCCCGTTAATGCAGCAAGGGTTGTGAGTCCAACCGGATTCACCCCATACATTTCAATCATGCGAAGCAATAAATTACGATCACCCGCATCAAGGCCAAGTTCATCAATTTCAAGGAGGGTTAATGCTTTCGTACTAATAACAGTATCGATAATGCCATCGCCATTAACATCGGCGTAATCACGAACACGCTTCAAAAGACGATTGGCGATCCGAGGGGTCAAACGGGCACGGGTAGAAAGTAAGCTCGCTGCATGTTCGTCGATTTTTGTACCAAGAATATCAGCTGCGCGGCTAATAATTCGCGATATCTCTTCGGGAGTATAAAATTCGAGCCTGTATATATGCCCAAACCTATCACGAAGTGGAGCGGCTAAGGCACCGGTTCGGGTAGTTGCCCCAATAACGGTAAATTTAGGCAAATCAAGACGAACACTCCGTGCACCCGGCCCTTTTCCAATCATAATATCGAGCTTGTAGTCTTCCATAGCTGCATAAAGAACTTCTTCGACCGTCCGGCTAAGACGATGGATTTCATCGATAAATAAAATGTCGCCATCCACCAAACTAGTAAGGATACTCGCCAGGTCAGCAGCCCGTTCGATCGCCGGCCCAGCCGTAACACGAATATTCGCACCCATTTCGCGTGCAATAACCGTTGCCATCGTTGTCTTCCCTAACCCTGGTGGGCCATACAGGAGAATGTGATCAAGCGGGTCTTCGCGTTTTTTAGCAGCATCAATAGCAAGCTTAAGGTTAAGCTTTAACCGGTCTTGTCCAACGTATTCTGCAAAAGATTGTGGGCGAAGACTTACTTCGATTATTTGTTCTTCGTTATCCTCATCGTGGTTTGAAGTATCAACAATGCGTTCGATTGCCATAATTTTAACCCCTCAATGCCATGGTTACACGCTCGGCAGTCGTCATATCTTTTGGTACGTTTTCGAGTGCGACCTGCGCATCGTTTAACGTATATCCAAGCGCCATAAGTGCCTCAAGAGCTTCGTCGCCAGCAGGTACATGCGAAGCGCCACTTGCCTGTGCAACAGTTACCGCAAGCCCAACCTTGTCTGATAAATCAACTACGACGCGCTCTGCGATTTTTTTGCCAACACCGTTTGCTTTTGCAACAAATCCGCTATCGCCACTAGCAATCGCGTTTCGGACCGCCTCACTTTCACCAACAGACAAAATAGCTAATGCCGCTTTTGGTCCAACCCCCTGCACCGTAATAAGTAGTTCGAAAAGTTTTTTGGCAGTTAGCGAAGAGAAGCCAAATAAGTCTTGAGATTGTTCCCGAATGTGATGGTACGTATAAAACTTAACAGGTTCACCAAGTGTTGTTTGATCGAAATCGCCCAGTGCGACTTGCACTTCATATCCAATGCCATGTACGTCGACAATGACAGAATTCCCAAACTTTTCGGCAACAACACCAGATACATGCGCAATCATTACTTCTATTATCGCACATTGACCTCCGATGGACTACAGCAAGATTTTCATGCTCAAATTTCATACTAATTACATTCTCTTTTTCTATAGTGAGATATATGAAGAAGCAAACGAAATCATACGGGTACTATTTCATTACTCTACACACGCCTGAGTCGCGGCGGCTACTGCAAACTAATAATGAGCGCGCCTTTATTATCTCGCAGCTACAAGATTTATTAAGCCCACGGCTATTTGTTGATGCGGTACCAGCGCACAAACAACTTGCTTCATGTATCGACCTTCTCTCGTTTTCTATCACCGCCAAGTCTATTCATTTACTGGTATTTACTATCGATGCTTCGATTGCTTCGCACTTCGCCGGACATCTCAATGCTCGGCTTATGCAGTATCGGTCTGAGTACCAACCATCGCCTTTAGCAACACCCAAGCCACATATTCAAATGAAAAAGTTACGCGGGCCGCATCACGCCTTAACACGTTCGGTTGAAATGCACAGTTTACACGAAGATTGGGAATACGATCGTTATTCAAGTATTGGATTTTATCTGCACGATCGACGCGGCGATTGGATGCGTTTATGGCGATTAACGCGGCTATACGGTAACGACAGCAGCAGCTACCGGCTATTGGTTGAAGAAAAAATCGGGCAACGAGCCATGAATACCCGCTCTATACTTCGTTTGTTCGCTTCATGACCGCATACGTAATTGCAGCGGCAAGTGCATCAGCACAGTCGTCGGGTTTTGGCACTTCCTTAAGGCCTAGTTGGACTCGGACCATCTCTTGAACCTGTTTTTTATCTGCCTTTCCGTACCCTGTAAGGGTTTGTTTGATTTGTGGCGGTGTATATTCAAATATAGGCATGCCGTGCAAGCGTGCGGCAAGTATAGCTACGCCCCGCGCCTCGGCTACCGTCATTGCAGTGGTAATGTTGCGTGAAAAGAAGAGTTTTTCAATCGAGCAAACATCTGGCTTGTTTGTTTCAATAATCTCCGTCAAGCTTTTAAATATATCTTCAAGTCGTTCATCATGCGGGGTGTGCGGAGCCGTGCGCACAACGCCGGCGTCGATCATGGTAAATGATCCTGTTCGCATATCGTCAACTTCAACAACTCCAAACCCAAGAATACCAGTGCCGGGATCAATTCCAAGAATTCTCATACCCCTAGTATAGGTTAGTCGGTACGCTTCGCAAATGGAGCCTTTACTTTAGCCCACAGCACAAGTAGCTCTTGGCGCCATTCCCATACCGCATATCCAAGTATCAGCGCGATAATTATGGCAATTGCAGCCCAGTAATACCATCTAAGTGTAGTGTCGTTTTTTGTTTGAACACCGGCCACTCCAAACCCTGCACTCGACATCTTAACGATATTTCGACATCGGTTGGTTTCTGGGTTGCGTTCTTGCCCCTCTTTGCACGGCTTTGGTGCTGTAGCTACGGCAATGGTTCGACATCGGTTGGTTTCGGGGTTTCTTTCTTGGTTTGCCTTACACGGCGTAAGCGTAGGAGTTTTTGAACTAAGCAACTTACACCTTCCTGTTTCGGGGTTGCGGAACTGATTAGACGCACACGGTTTTCGCTCTTTGTTGGTCGCAGTTTCACTTGGCGGCTCTTCGGCTACTTCGACGAGCATAGCGTTAGCCATACCTGGTGTTGCTGGCTTGGTATACCGCCAAACCCCCTCAATATACGCCCACGCATAATCATCCTTAGCCAGGGTGTAATCAACCGGCTCACCTATCGCCGCATCGCCGTTCATTAGCTGTACCCGACCCGTAGTATTGACCAACGTATAGCCCATTGCTTGGTTCGTAAGGATGATGTACCCTTTTGGCAAAATTGTCATTCCAGCAGGTAGTGGGTACGATTTTACCGTATCAAGCCCTACAAGAAGCACCCATCCATCAAGGAGTATTTCATCGTGGTCATTAGGGTTGTAGAGCTCGATAAATTCATTGCCTATATCAACACCAGCTGGATTGGCTAATATTTCTGTAATTATTGGTGGAAGTAGTGTTCCGACGTCGGTACCTGTATCTGTGTCAGTTTCAGTATCGGTGTCGGTACCAGCCTCATTATCGTCATCAATCAACTCACTACGCACCACAATGGTATCCATCGGCGGGTATATTCGGGCCTCGGCAGTTGGATTTGCCGTGGCATATATATCGGGACCAACCATAACTTTTACGCGGATAAGCATTTTATCTGGAGCGATTGCGTTGTCCCATGACACAACATCAGATATCTCGTCCATCTCGTTAAGAAGCATGAGGGTGTCACCGCTATTTACAATACTGCCGCTCGATTGGTTTGTAACCTCATACATAATTGTGTACTCGCCATCCACTATCCCACCCAAAGCAGCATCTCTAGAAACCAACACTGAGTACCCGTAAGCTGGTATGTAATACCGTTCGTTTTCTAGGGTATTTTGCGAGACATAACAAGCAAACTCTACGTTATTTTTATTTACCAAACACCAATCTGTTACGTCTACCTCGATGTTTGAATTGTTGTAGAGTGCCACGTATTCGTCTCGTGCGCCTATTTCGCCCGAGGCTTGAACGTGTGTAATAATGATGCTATTTTGTGCTGAAGAAGCGTGCGTAGGGGTTACGCACGCACTACCTGCGCAAACTACCAAACCCAAAAATAGTCCACATATCTTCTTCAGCATGCTTCTTAGTATAAAAACCAACTATTAACTTCTCATTGAATCGCAAAGTGAAATAAAAAAACCTCGCTAGAGCGAGGTAATTTAAAGTATTAAAGCCTACTCTTCAACTTGAATATCGGCATTTGTGTGTACATTTGTGACGTCATCGTGATCGTCGATTGCATCCATCACCTTTAGTACCTTATCGGCAACTTCTTGGTCAGTAATGACGACAGGCGCACTCGGTACATACTGAAGTTCAGCACTCGTAACTTCGAGACCCGCCTCAATAATCGCTGTGCGAACTTTTGCGAGATCTTTTTGGTCGGTGTATACAGTGATGCCGTCGTCTTCTTCAACGGCATCTTCAGCACCAGCATCGAGTACCGTTAAAAGAGCATCTTCACCTGTAGCTGTAACGGTAATAACACCTTTGCGTGCAAACTGGAACATAACGCTCCCGGCGTCGGCAATACGACCACCGTTTTTCGCGAGCGCGTTACGAACCTCAGGGAAGGTGCGATTTCGATTGTCAGTTGCGGTTTCGATAATAATACCAACCCCACCAGGGCCCATTGCTTCGTACGTAATTTCTTCCAGCTGTGCAGCATTTTTATCACTCACCCGATAGATAGCAAGTTGAATGTTAGATACTGGCATATTTGCCTGTTTAGCTTTTTCAATAGCCATCGCTAAAGCTGAGTTCATTGTTGGATCGGTACCACTCCGGGCAGCTATCGCAATTTGGTTACCAATTTTAGTGAAAACCGCGCCACGCTTTGCGTCTTTTGCACCTTTTTCACGCTTAATAGTTGACCATTTACTGTGTCCAGACATAGCAAGAACTCCGTTTACATTTCTATCCCAATTACTGTTATTATATCACTTTTAACCCTTGTTTAAAGATAGCGGGTACTTCCGAACGGAATTTTGGTGTTTACATATAAGCCCGTCGCGAGCGTGTTGGCTGAATGCACCGTCCGTTCACCAAACCGCCTATTAAGTGTATCGATTACTCCCACCACCTGGCGCTCACGACTAATTTCATCGGCAAAAAGACTCATCTGCGATTCTTCGTAATTAGTTAATTCGTAACAATGGATCCCTATTTCGCGAATATCGTCAGGCGCTCGTTGAAACAACTGAACAGCCTGTGCGTAAATTGATTGGTCGCTATAAAAGGGGAGGGGAGATAGGGTAGAGGCGTGCCAATAATTTCGGTTGAATGTTTTTGCGTATACATATACTCCCCTTGCCGCTTTCCCCTGCGTTCGCATACGACCTCCCACCGATTCACACAAATGATGCAATCGCTGTGTTATTTCGCCGTGCGTTAAATCAAAACGCTCTAACACATACTGCCGGCCAACCCGTTGCGTTTTCGTTTCAATATCATCAACCTCAAACCCACGAAGACGCTTATACCACCATTCACCCACGACACTTTTAAAAACCATTTTACGTAACGTCACCACGTCGGCCTCTAAAAATTGTAGGGGAGTATAGATACCGACGCTATTAAGGCGGTGTTCGTTGCGACTCGCAATGCCCGTTAAGTCTGTGAGTTTCAGGCTTTCCAGCACAGTATAAATATTGTGCGACGTTATAACATCCAACCCGTCGGGTTTATGCAGACTCGCCGCCGTTTTCGCTAAAAATCGATTTGTAGAAATGCCTATATTGCATTTCATCCACACCCCAATTTCATCTTTTAGGCGTTGTTTGATTTCATACCCAATTTCAACCAAATCTCTATCTGCAATACTATGGCTGGTTTGATGAAAATCAATCACCCCCTCATCAATACTTTTCATTGTGACGTGCGCCGAATAGTCGCGCATGATATCAAGCAGTTTATGATACACATAGCGATATTTCGACGGGTCACTTTCTAGTGCCACAATATCTGGACACAGTATTTTCGCCTCTTTTAGTTTCATCCCCACCTTCACCCCTTTTGCCTTTGCCTCATAACTGGCGGTGACAATCGCCGTTTTATCGGTACGACGATTCACAATCGCCACTGGCTTTCCACGTAGCAATGGACGCGCTTGTTGCTCGACTGTCGCAAAACAACTATTTAAGTCGATGTGCATAATAAGCGGGCGCTCGGTATTAAATTCTTCGTGTCCCGGAAGCTCTGTATTGTTTAGTACGGTATCACTCATAGTGATCGGCCTCCATTGTTAAACGCCACGTTAAGCGCTCGCTATCAAACTCTAAACGATAGTCAGTTCCACCGTCGGTAACATCAAAGGCATGAATCGTTTTTATGCCATGGGGTAGGGGATGTCGCAACCCAAGTTCGGTCACCGTCACTTCTCGCCCATTCGCCCGCTTAAACTTAATTGGTTTACATGGGTGATGGCCTGTTTTAAATAAGGCTATCACCTGAACCGGTTCATTTAAAAAGATTTCGTCATTCATATTCAATACTTCTCGTTTAATTAATTCGAGAAACGATTTGCTTGAATTTTTCGCCCGTTTTCCCCTGCCCGTTTCTAGCACTGGAACCCGAAGACGACCCGGGGCCCCTGCAAAAGCTTGCTTTTGTGGGGTGGGGTGAATGACCGTTCGCGAGGGACGCTTAATCCGCAAGGGGTCAGTGAGTATCGCGTGGTTACTTCTAGTATACTAGAAAGAGGAGGTATTTTATGCAAAGTGACTTTGATTTATCCCACGTAACAAAACAAATCCAAAAGGATACGGCCGAAATAAAGGCCCTACGAAGCCAGGCGCAACATCAACAAGATATCGCTAACCAAAAATACCAAGAAGAAAACGCTCACAGCGGTGATCATTACAAAGCAGAAGCCGATCATCTTGAGTCACGAGCCGACGAACTTGAAGGAAACGTTGAACAGTTGCAGGCAAACAAAGAGCGTCTCGAGGCTCGCATCGCCGAACTTGAAGGAAAGCGCAGTACTATCGACAAAGAACACACCGATAGACTCGCCCAGCTTGATAACGATATCGCCAAGTTACGCGGCAACGGCATGATGTTATAGAGCACCTAGTCAAAAGGGGTAATTTTTGGTAAAATCGTCATTGTACTCACATATGGCAGCGTAGCTCAGTTGGTTAGAGCGCGAGACTCATAAGCTCGAGGTCACAAGTTCAATTCTTGTCGCTGCTACCAAAATTATTAGGACCCACCGGCGGGTCTTTTTATTTGACCTGGCACCATAAGCGCTATACAATTTTCAGCAATACGTATATAAGGAGTACTCCATGCCAAAACCCAACGTTAACACCCAAAACTCACCCGGCACTCTCGTGCTACAGTGGCTCACCTACGCGTTTTGGGGATGGCTCATTCTTGCCCTTATTTGGCTTGCGGCCGTTGTGCTTTCTAACTTCATTCTCGACGAACCAGTTTCAGAGATGATTCCATACGCCATTGCTGCCAGCTTTGTGCTGCTTCCACTTGCTTTTGTGACCGATCTTTTCTACCGCAAGCACGAACCACTAAAGAAAACTGGTGGAGCAGCCATTATAATGATCGTTCATGCTGTCATTTTTGCGCTACTCGGCATTGTTTCACTTATTGTTACCGTATTCACTGCGCTTAACTTAGCCATCGAAAGTGGCGGAACTGATGGCCGAATTGTTGCAATTTCTACGCTCGCCTTCGCTACAGTCCTTTATGCTACGGCTTTCCTGCGCACTATCAACCCATTCAAAAACAATAAACCGCTTCTTATCTACGGCCTCTCGATGATTGCGCTCACGGTACTGCTTCTCATCGCAGCTATCGTCGGCCCGCTTGCTAAAAGTGTTGCGACCCGCAACGACCGCCTTATCGAACAAAATATTTCATACGTTGAAAGTGCCATTAGTAACTACGTTTCAGAAAATAAAGAACTTCCAAACTCGCTTGACGACCTACAAATTAATAACCGCGACGCTTCAGTGCTCGTTGAAAATGGCTTGATTGAATACAAGCAAGATCCAAGTGTCACGAAGACAACTATAACTGGCACCTCAACCGAACACCGCTATCAACTTTGTGTCGAGTACAGCCACGAAAAAACCGACTCTTACTACGACCACCAGCCAGAGGAAGAGTACGGGACCTACATTTCAACATCATCCCATGATGCAGGAAAAGAATGTTACAAACTTCAAGCTACAACCTACGGGTTTGGTGCTAGTATCGACAAATAACGATAGTACTTCAAATAAAAATCTCCGCCGTTATAGCGGAGATTTTTTAATACGCGTACCTACTATTCGCTTCGAAGTGCTGGATCGCTTGGTTGTGTCTGTGAAAAAATCACTACCAAAATCACCGCTATACCCACTGCAACGTGTGGCACCCATACGTTCCAAGCCTCTGTAGAAAATCCGAAGATAAACGGAGAGAGCAACAAGAACACCGATGCAACCACGTCAATAATTAAGTGGTATGGCATACCGAGCACTTTAATAAGCCCCCATTCATATTTTGTAAATAAACTGTAGAGGAACAAACCGGCACCAAGTACCATTGGAATAATCACCGCAGCGCCACCAACTTCGGAAAAACCGAACAGCATTGGTGCGAGAAGTAGAGCGATAGCGACAATATAGTCGAGTGCTCCGTGTACTTTAGTTGGAATAAATCGATAGCTCATAAGGGCTCCTTTATTAAATGTGTACCCTTATAGTAAGCCTCCCTTAAGTAAGTGTATGTAAGCTATCTTACAAACTTCTGCTACAATACAGCCTAGTATGAATACTGTGGAATACATTCAAAAATTTCCCGTAAAGCGGTTTCAAAGAGGGGAGATACTCCTTCAAAAAGGCGATCCGCTTGAATATATCATGGCAATTCGCGAAGGCTATGTAAAAGCCACCTCTATTAGTGACGGCGGTATTGAGCGCCTTTTATGGATTGCCGGACGCTATGACTTCGCACCGGTTGAGCAGCTTTTTTCAAAGCAAGGGAAGGCGCGCTTTTTTTACACTGCACTCACCGATGGTCATTACTACGAAGTAGACCGCGCTGAATTAATCACCAAAGCCCATGATCACCCTTCGGTAATGGCCGATATTGCGCACGGCATGTCAGAACATTACGATGATTTTTTGCAGCGCATTGATACAATCGATGGGCTCAGTGTCCGTGAGCGACTTTTAAAAACGCTGTACTACTTGGCGCAGCGCTTTAGCGCAAGTAGTGACGTCAACCTGTATGAACAAGGGCTTCAAATCACCCATCAAGACCTTGCCGGCATGATTGGTTCAACCCGAGAAACAACGTCGATTACCCTGAGCGAATTACGTAACGAAGGCTTTGTGAATTACGACCGTAAATGCTTTATCATTCATACCGATAAAATACTCGCGGTTATTGACTAAAAATTTAGATAAAATAAAGAGGGGAGTGGTGTTCTCCCCTTTTTGCTGTCCCCTACTAAGGGCTTAATTAAAGACCAATTCGTGCTTCACGGTGTGATAAAAAATCACGTAATTCTTCGTTTGTTCGTGGACGATCCCAGGTTGCGAGTTGTAAAACTTCACTTAGTGTCACGGGTTCGACGCTTGCTTGAGTTGATTCCATATTGTTAAGTTGCCTTTTTTTGTTTTTATTGGTTTATGTATTTATATTAGCATAAGCTTGATTATTTGTCAATACCTACTGCCTCTCTCTTTTGACGACCCTGTCGCGCTTATGGTATAACATAGCATAGAGGAACTCTAAAAAATAGAAATAAATGGACATACTTACCTCCCTGGCAATCGTAGCCTTCGCTGCACTTATCCACGCGAGTTTTCAACTCAGCGTGAGCGTTCTGACCCTCTTAAGTGGCCATGCTATTGGCGCAAAGAAATCACG
>CAMPIW010000002.1 GCA_946886635.1 uncultured Candidatus Saccharibacteria bacterium
TATAATAAGTAAAAGTTTTATGAATAATAAAAAGTCATCTATTGACGGGTTCATTCCCCGTAGGCCTGATAGTCAGGTGGGCGAGCGTCACCTTGTGAACGCATCTTCGCCTATAGCCACACCTCGGCGAAGGCAGCTTCAAACAGAGGCTGATATGGTGGGTGACCAAATTGGTATGCCTCGCGAAGGTAAAATTATTGGCCAATCAAACATCGGCCGTTCAGACATCAGCGAATCACTAAGTCAAATTGATGATATTGAAGAGCAGCGTCCTCCGCGTAAAATGTCACGTCGTGAAAAACGACGATGGAAAAAAGAAAATCGCACCAAAGCGCAAAAAACACGCAAACGTATCGTTGTAATCATTGTATCTATTCTTGCCGCGGCCTTATTGGCTGTGGGTGGCTACCTTGCGTTTAAGGCGTTTAATGCTGCTGGTCACGTTTTAAACGGTAATTTCCTCGACCTTATTCAAAATGCACCACTTAAAGAAGATGAAAATGGCCGCAGTAACTTCTTAATTTTGGGTACATCTGAAGACGACCCAGGTCACGAAGCCGGCTATCTCACCGATTCAATTATGATACTCAGTGTCCACCAAAAAAATAAAGATGCTTATATGTTTAGTATTCCGCGCGATTTATACGTTGATTATGGGCAGGCGTGTATGTCTGGTTACAAAGGTAAAATAAATGTTTACTTTAGTTGTGTGAATGACGGTGAAAGCGATGCTGCCGAGCAAGATCGTTTATCGAAAACCCAGGCGTTTATAGGTGACATCGTAGGCCTTGATATCCAGTACGGCGTTCACGTTAATTACACTGTTATGCGCGACGTTGTAAATGCAATTGGCGGTGAAATAACGGTAACAATCGATAGTCGTGACCCGCGTGGTGTTATGGATAGTAACTTCGACTGGAAGTGTGGCGACTGGTCACAACGCATACAAAACTGTCCACCGTCTGGTCACTTTATCGATTATCCAAACGGAGAGGTGACAATTGATGCCGAGCACGCACTGTATCTTGCGCAGGCGCGCGGTGACAGGGCGCCAACCTACGGGTTTGAGCAGTCTAACTTCGACCGCGAACGTAACCAGCAAATGATTGCCGTGGCTATTCGCGATAAAGCGATGAGCGTGGGTACGTTAACAAACCTGGGTGCGATTACGGGGTTGATTGATGCGCTTGATAATAACCTTCGAACGAACCTTCAAACCAAAGAGATTCGAACTATTATGGACTTGGCGCAAAATATAAAGTCTGAAGACATCCAGTCACTCGATTTTTATAGCGATGAAGACCCTATTTTTACCACTGGAGCCCTTCCAGGCGCGGGAAGCTCGGTATACCCAGTCGCTGGTGTATACGATTACTCTGAACTGCAGTCGTTTATTAACAAGCAGCTCAACGCAGAGCCATTCATGAAAGAAGACCCGCACCTGACTGTACTTAACGGGAGTGGCGAGCTTGGCATGGCGCAATTTGTCGCCGACTCGTTAACCGAAAAGGGCTTTACAGTTGATATGGTCGATAATGCACCAGAGGGAACGTACGAAAAGATTGAAATTTACCAAATTGATAGCGAAAAGACTGCCACGGCAGCGAAGCTTGCAAAATTGTACGGTGTGACTATTAAAAAATCAGCACCTCCTGCAAGCGTAACAGGCGAGACAGACTTCTTGATTATCATTGGCGACGCAAGCGCCGTGCGTTCGTAACCAACCGTGGTATAATGAAGAAACATATGGAGTTTCTTAAATTCGTTCGCAAACGCTCATTCCTTAGCGAATTTACTTACACCGTTCTTAACATTGCTTTAGCGGTAGGTGTGTTCCTTATTGTTCGCTACACCGATGCGGTATGGTTTGCAATTGTTCTTGTTGTCGTTAGTAAATGGCGTGTACTGGCTGTTCGGCCGCGGTATTGGTGGGCGAATATACAGTCGAACATGGTTGACTTCATCGTAAGCCTTAGTGTCGTTATTCTTATGTACACAGTTAATATTCAGGCAGCGATAGGTGATACATCTAAGCTATTCCTTCTGCTTGGCTTGACGGTTGCTTACATTGTATGGCTACTGTACATTAAACCGCGTTCGAAGCGTTCGTATATGGCATTGCAGTCGGGCGTTGCGGTATTTCTTGGTATGTCTGCTTTATTTACAATTTCGTTTGAATGGATAGCGTCACTTGTGGTAATTTGTGCCTGGTTAATTGGCTACTCGTCAGCTCGCCATATTCTTAACTCGTATGACGACGAAACACACTCGCTATTCATTGCTCTTGCTTGGGGCTTTGTGATTGCCGAAATATCTTGGATATCGTATCACTGGGCTATTGCATATCCATTGCCTATCTTCCCGAGCTTAATGCTTCCGCAGGCTGCGCTCGCAGTGACGCTTATTAGCTTTTTGGCTTACAAAGTATACGATTCTTTCTATCATCACGCGAAAGTTCGAATGAGTGATGTATTGTTGCCACTGTTATTCACTCTTAGTGTACTAGTAGTGATTCTTATTATCTTCAATCGTGTTGGCACCGCGATCTAGCTGCTCTTTATGCAACAGGGTTGAATAAGCCATGATGCTTATGGTAACCTTAAGGGAATGTTGCCACCGCTTTATCGACGTTCTCAAAGAGGCTTCACGATTGTGGAGCTTCTTGTTGTTATTGTAGTTATCGCTATTCTGGCTGCCATTACAGTCGTCGCCTATAATGGTATTAGCCAACGCGCTGGGGCTGCTATTCTTCAAGATGACTTATCTGGTGTTGCGAAATCTCTTGGTATATCGAACGTAGACAATGGTAGATACCCGGCGAAAGCCACTGCGGCAAATGGTGGAAAAGGGTTGCAGGTTAGTACCTACACAACACTTAGTTATTTTTCAAATGCCAGCGGTACTGCTTATTGCGCCCAAGCGCACAATGATACTATTAGCTATTTTATAACGCATGAGAATACCGGCCCACGAACTGGTACTTGTTCTGGTTCTATCGGTGTAGCTGGTGACGGTGCTGTAGAGAGCGACATTATTGCTAATGCGTCAATTCAAAGTGTTACTCCAGGCCAGTGTTCGTTTATGCCGGTATATGATGGCACTAATGAGAGTGCGGTTCGCACTGTTACGGACGAGCGCGGTGGTACCACGCGCACCTATCGTATAGCTAAGCTTGGCGATGGTCACTGTTGGATGCTCGACAACCTTAAACTCGGGTCTACTACTAGTGCTATTACGTTGACACCAAGCGATAGCGACGTGGATAGTGATTTTATTCTACCGCAACTTGTTACTACTGGCGGGGCAAACCATAGTACTATTGCTGCTTATGGCCCCGTTCCTGGTGACACCGGCTCTGGTGCAACAAACTATGGCTATTTGTATACTTGGCCGGCAGCTACTGCGGGCGAGACTACCTTATCGATGCCAGCAGGTAGCGGCAATGCCAGTCATTCTCTATGTCCAGCAGGGTGGCGACTTCCAACTGGTGGAGTAGCTGATAGTGATTTTGCTCTGCTTGACATTGCTTTCGGCGGTAACGGTCTTTCACCTTTAAGTAACGGTCTATCTTTACCGCAGTGGAAGAACGACGGTGCTTTTAAGGGCCTATATTCAGGTTACTTCCGACTTGGGAACTTTGGCTATCAAGGTGGTGTGCACCATATCTGGTCGGCGACTGCTGATACTAATGATAATCGCTACGCTTTTTTTGCGAAAAATACCGGTAACGGAGTCGTAGAGTATCGTGGCATTGACCCGGGGTATTCAAGAATTTACTACGGTAGCGGTCGTGACGCTGGATATTCGGTTCGCTGTTTACTATAGCAGTTATCCGGGTAGACTCGCTTCGCGCTACGCGAGCTTATCAAATAACAGCCCATACTCACGCTGTTCATGAAGAATAAGGCCGTATTTTGCGGCTTCTTTTTTTATTGCTGGGTGTTGTTCAGGGTCGGCTTCTAAAATAAGTTTGCCGCCGAGGGTGAGTTTTTCTTTGGTCTGAACGATTAATTCGAAAATAAATGACAGGCCGTTGTTAGGGGCAAATAGTGCCGAAGCTGGTTCGTGTTCGGTTTCGGGTGAACGATCCCACTCAACATCAACATAGGGAAGATTAGCGATGATGACGTCGGCTACAAAGGGATACGATGTAAGCAGGTCGCTTTGAAGTAATTCAACATCAGCGTGTAGCAGTTCAGCGTTTTCTTCAGCAACGTTAAGTGCATGGCGACTCACATCAGTGAGCGTGACGTCAAGTTCGGGGTGGCGAAGTTTCGCGGTAATACCAAGGCTACCACTTCCAGTACCAACATCAACAAATCGAAGCGGACGTTCAACAATGAGCCGTTCATTTTTAGGGAGCGCTTCATCAAGAAGCTCAATAAGTACTTCAGATTCGGGGCGGGGAATAAGCGTGGCGGTTGTCACTTTAAAGGGGTGTCCGTAAAATTCTTTATGACCAATAATATAGGCAATAGGTACCCGGTCGAGGCGCAAATCAAGCCGGGCGCGAGCAATTTCAACGTGGCGGTTATCGAGTATGTCGTCGGTGTGGGCGTGAAGCCAGGTGCGAGGTTTGCGAATGGTATGCGCTAAAAGCAGTTCGGCATCAAGGCGAGCGCTTGGGATGGTGGCATGGTGAAGTTGACGTGTGGCGTCGTCTAACCACTCCTTAACTGTCGGTGCTAACGGCAAGTTCTCTTTCATACGCCTGTAAATGCTCCACTAGGTCGTCAATTTGACCATTCATAGCTTGAGGGATTCCAGAACGGCTGTAGCCAATGCGGTGATCGGTGATGCGGTCTTGAGGGAAGTTGTAGGTTCTAATTTTTTCAGATCGATCGCCGGAGCCAATAAGGTTACGACGCTCGGCATCAAGTTTGGCGTTTTCGGCGTCGATTTTTTGCTGCAACAAGCGAGAACGAAGCACGCTCATGGCTTTTTCTTTATTTTTAATTTGTGACTTTTCATCTTGGTTGGTGACAACGAGGCCAGTAGGGAGGTGAGTAATACGCACCGCAGAGTCGGTGGTGTTAACCGATTGACCGCCATGACCACCCGCGCGGTATACGTCTACCTTAAGGTCGCCTGGGCCAATTTCAATATCGGTTTCTTCGGCTTCAGGAAGGACGGCGACGGTAATGGTGCTGGTGTGAATACGACCTTGGCTTTCGGTTGCGGGTACACGCTGTACGCGGTGAACACCCGATTCAAACTTAAGTTTTGAATACGGTGCGTCACCCTTAACAAGAAAGACAACTTCTTTGTAGCCACCAGTATCGTTGGCACTTTCACTAATAAGTTCGGTTTTTAAATTGTGCATTTCACAGTAGCGAAGATACATACGGTAGAGTTCGGCAGCAAAAAGGCTTGCTTCATCACCCCCGGCACCGGCCCTAATTTCAACAATAACGTTTTTGTCGTCGTTAGGATCTTTTGGTGCCAGCATTAAGAAGAGCTCTTCTTCAAGGCTAGCAAGCTGGGCCTCGGATTCGCTTACTTCAAGTTTTGCTAGTTCTGCCAGTTCGTCGTTTCCTTGGGCAAGTTCTTTTGCCTCAACCAGCTGGGCCTCAAGCGTTTCGCGAAGCACGCCTTTTTCAAGCAGGTTTTGTAGTTCGGTAAGGCGTTTGTTCTTTTTTGTGAACTCGGGGTCACTGTAGGCGTCAGGGCGAGCAAGAAAAGCGTCGAGTTCGGCTTTCTCGGTGGTGAGTTCTTCGATATTAAGTGTAATCTTTGGCATAATTCAGCTTATATTATAGCAGATTACCTCTGTTTTGTCTTTGGTATACTAGGGGTATATGAAAAAAATTACTAGCGCGCTGGCACGACCGTTTATTTGGACCTACAATAAAACGCACTGGTTTACCGACCAAGAAGCGTGGGGGTTGTTTTTGTTTTTTGCGCGCCTGCATACCGTCGGGTGGATCCTTGTTGTTATGGCGTTGTTTTACGGAGCTGCCGGGTTACCTGAAGCACCGTCGGTTGCTATGTTCTTCAGGAGTCTATTGGGGATATCGCTGGTGCTGTATTTTATCTTCATTAGTATTGGATCGCGGAGCATGGAGTGGAAAGCTGGGCGAATGGTGGTGGCGTTTGTGTTTGGTATTGTGCCATTTGGATCGTTTGTTTTCGAGCGCAGTATGGCGCACTACCGTAAGCAACACCCACCAAAGGTCGTGCCACCGGTGGGCAGTAACGAATAGTAACGCGTAGCTTATGAGGTTTGTTTCGGGCGCTTTATAAGCAGGACTGCGCCAGTAATGAGGCCCGGTAGCCATGCCAGCATACCAACAGCAGCTGCGACGAACAAAGCTATATTCGTAATCGTAATAGGAAGAGGAGTGGCTGCAAAATCTTCCGTATCCGGTGTTGGCCAAAAGGTTGGGTTAAAAACAAGATTAATAAGTGCAAAAACGATAAACGCAAGAACAACGAGCATTGTGGGTCCAAGTAGTAGCCAAAGTGCAATTTTTGTTCGAGCTGCTATTTTTTTTGATCCTGTGTGAACTGGTGTTAGTTGGATGGGTTGGTCTTGTTCCATAGTACTCCTTGTTCGGTTGCTCGTAGTATAACAAAAAAGAACCTCCCATGGTGAGAGGTTCTTTGGTGACAGGTAGGTTACTGGTCGGTTTTCTTAGCCTTGTTAGCAGCAGCTTTCTTAGCTTTATTAGCAAGCTCTTGCTTACGAGCTTCAGCCGCAGCAGCGCGGTTTTTGAAGCGGTCGACACGACCTTCGGTGTCGATGATCTTTTCTTCACCAGTAAAGAATGGGTGAGAGGCGCTTGAGATGTGCACCTTTACAAGTGGGTACTCGTTGCCATCTTCCCATTTAACTGTTTCAGTGGTTTGTGCAGTTGACTGAGTCAAAAATGCAAAACCGGCGACCTCGTCGCTAAATACGACAGGACGATATTCGGTTGGGTGTAAATTGCTTTTCATAATCTGACCTATTGTATCTGAAAATAGGGGGTTTGTAAAGAGGTGAGGGACGGGTTACAATAATTCTTAATGGAAAACAATAAAAACACAAATAAAGAATCTCTTACTCCAAAACAAGCTGCCGACGTAGTGAAATACTACAGTAGTAGTGAAAACGAGCGGTCGCGCCAAAGGGGCTGGAAAGATAAAATACCTCTTGGCCAATCGGCGCTGCATGCTATGAGCTTAAAGCACTCAGTTTCACCAGACGGCAAAGCTCTATTAACGGCCGAGGAGATGGCTGCGGCGTTAAAATATATTGATAATCCACCTGCGCTCGAGTTGTCAGATGAACAGTTAGCTATGATAGAAAGAATTGTCGACACACGGGGCGTATCTTACGGGGAAGCCCGCAGGATAGCGGGATTGTAGACTATATCAGAAATATCGCCTGTGAGGGTGGTTATTTCTTTGTCATTCTCTTACGCCGGGCAACACTACTCGCTAATGCCGCTACAATAAACACAATTCCAACAGTACCGGTGATAATTTCGTTCACGTGGGTGCCGATACTAATAATAAGAATTACGGCAAGGGCACCAATTGCCCAGTGAGCACCATGTTCAAGGTACACATACTCGCTAAGAGAACCTTTTTTAACAAGATAAATGGTAATTGAACGAACGAACATCGCACCAATAAGACCCAGACCTAAGGCGATGATAATAGGATCCGAGGTAATAGCGAAAGCGCCAATAACACCATCAAAACTAAATGAAGCGTCGAGCACTTCAAGGTAAAGGAACAAGAAGAACCCAGCTTTACCGGTAGCGCGTACTAACTTGCTGGCGCCTTGGCCTTTTTGCAAAGCTTCTTCTTTCGCCATTTTTTCTTGAAGGCCACGCTCAAATAATGCACCAAGGCTGTTAATAACCGTGTATGTAAGAATACCTAAAATACCTGAGACCAACACTATGTTCGGGTCTTCAGCCCAAAATTCGGCTGCAATAACGAGGAGGGTAAGGGCAATCACCACACCTACTTGGTTGAGGCGACCAATCTTGGCGAGTGGATTTTCGAGCCAGCGGAGCCATTTAAGCTTGCGGTCGGTGAGCATGAAGTTTAAGAAGAGCATCAACAAGAACATACCACCAAAGGCAGCAATTTGCGGGTGTGCTTCGGCCAAAATAAACCCATAGGTACCAGGGGTTTCTGGGTCACCCTTTTCAAGCGAGAGCTGAATTGCTTCAACCGGGCTCAGCCCTGCCACAATCGCCACAATTAATAGCGGGAACACTAAACGCATACCAAACACGGCAATAAAAATACCCACCGTTAGGAACATTTTTTGCCAAAAATCGCTCATCCGGCGCAGTACGCTGGCGTTTAATACGGCGTTATCAAATGACAATGAAACTTCAAGCAGTGATAATACAAAACAGAGGAAGAGCGCGCTCCAGCCGCCGTAAAAATAAGCAGTAACGAACGCCGCAGCAGAGATAATGAGCGACCAGCGGAATGTTTTCCAGAACATGAACGGACCTTTCGGGTAGATGGTTGTATAAGTGGTACGGTTAATTATAATAGAAAATACCGATAATGGTAAAGGAGAGTTTATGGCGAAAGTTATTAACACGAATGAACGATTTATTAAGGTAGTGTCAGATAACGGTGTGTGGGGATGGATATTCTTCGCCGCGTATGTTGGAGCAGTTGTGTATTTTTTGCAGCTTGATCCAACCTTCTGGGGCTTTGTTGTCGCGCTATTAAAGGCGGCGGTATGGCCAGCGTTTGTATTGTATGAAGTATTGAGCGCTTTGGGCGTCAGTTAAAAATAAAAAGATAGTTGAAAGGCCGCACGCCAGTAATGGGTGCGGCCGTTTCATTTCTTGGGTGGTGTGTTGCGCCTATTTGTCGCAACCGTGCCTGCAGTTGCCTTGGGTGTGACCGCTGGCATCGCAGCGGTGGCATTCACGACCACCAGGGGGGTTGCAAGTACATGGGGCATTGGACATAAAGTTCTCCTTCGATTGCCGAGTGACGGATGTCGCTAGGGT
Organism: uncultured Candidatus Saccharibacteria bacterium; assembly: GCA_946886635.1. Next base: position 8,976 of record CAMPIW010000002.1, read on the forward strand.
TAGCGACGGTGCGCGTGCGCAGGGCAGGCGTGTGATGGCACGCACCCGCAAGCTGCGGGCGGCCGCGGTGTCGACGGCTGCTGGACGGGAACTGACCCGGTCGGCGGGTAGTATCCCGACTGACCCTGGTTGTTGGGCATGACAATCCTCTCTCAAGAAATGACGGTCAAGAATATGGCCGTTAATCAAGTATGATAGTACATTTTATTATTTTGTCAATTATTACCCCTGTTGCAACAAGGTGAAAAATGCGTTATAATGAATAGGTAACGAGTTTTAATGAAACACCCGCACCGCAGTTACTCCTGGATACTCAGGCGCGAGCGGGGAAGTAAAAAGGAGTAATATCATGGCTATTAAAGTCGATATTAAACAGCTGCTTGAAGCTGGTGTTCACTTTGGACACAAAACAAGCCGTTGGCACCCTAAAATGGCGCCATACATCCACAGCAAGCGTCAAGATAGTCACATCATTGACCTCACAAAAACTGTTGAAGGTCTTGAGAAGGCACTACCATTCCTTACTGCTACTGCAGCGGCCGGTAAATCAATTCTTTTCGTGGCAACTAAAAAGCAAACGAAGGAACTTGTAAAGCAGACAGCCGAAAGCCTTAACCAACCATACGTTACCGAACGTTGGCTTGGCGGTATGCTTACAAACGTAAACACTATTACGGCTCAAATTAAAAAGCTTAAAGACCTTGAACGCAACATGAACTCTGGTTCATACGAAAACAAGTACAACAAGCTTGAGATCCAACGTTTCCAAGAGGAAATTGACGAACTTAACAAGAAGTACAGTGGTGTTAAAGACCTTAGCGGCAAGCCAGGCGCGGTATTTATTATCGACGTTCTTGGTGACGTAAACGCAATTAACGAAGCGAAAACACTTGGTGTACCTGTTGTTGCTTTGGCTGACACAAACGTTGACCCAAGCCGTATCGACTACGTTATTCCTGGTAACGACGACGCAATTAAGGGTGTTGCAGTTATTCTTGATTACGTTAAACAAGCTATCGAAGCTGGTAAAGGCGTAAGTAAAAAGGACAAAGAAGGGGAGGCTTAATTACTATGGCAGCAGTAACAATTGAAAACATTCGTAAATTGAAAGAACTTACCGGTGTTGGTTTAACCGACGCTAAAGTTGCACTTGTTGCAGCCGATGGTGATTTCGATAAGGCGCTTGAAGAAATGCGCAAAAAAGGCCTTACACGGGCTGAAAAGAAAGCTGACCGCGAAGCACTTGAAGGTGTAATCGACAGCTACGTTCACGGTGGACGTATTGGCGTTCTTGTAGAAGTAAACTCTGAGACAGACTTTGTGGCGCGCACCGACGGCTTCAAAGAATTTGCTCACATGATTTCTCTTCAAGTTGCGTCAATGAACCCTGTATATGTTTCTGAAGCTGATATCCCAGCTGAAGAAATTGAACGAGTTCGTGCTGAAGCACTTGCCAGCGATGCGCTTAAAAGCAAGCCAGCTGAAATGGCTGAAAAGATCGTTGAAGGCCAGGTGAAAAAGCACTTTGCCGACAAGGTTCTTCTTAGCCAAAGCTACATCATGAACGATTCACAAACTGTTGAAGCGTTCTTGAAGGAAACAATTGCTAAAACTGGTGAGAACATTGTGATTCGCCGTTTCAAGCGTATTGAACTTGGCGTAAACGACTAATCGTAGAAGCTAGGTGCACTCTTATTCCGTCTGATTAGCTATCAGACGGAATTTTTTGCTCCCGATTAAATAAAGGCTATGCTTATGCTAAACTAAGTTTAATTAAAAAACATCAAACAATAATTTGGATGGACATGAATAACACCGAACTCTATTCAACTGGCAAAAAAAGAACTCAAGGTTTCACGCTCGTCGAACTCTTAATCGTCATTATTGTCATCACTATCATTGCCGCCATCACGTTTGTGGCCTTTTCTGGTATACAAAGCCGCGCCGCCGCCTCATCCCTACAAGCCGACTTAAAGAACGCTTCCATTGAGCTGGCCCTCAACAACACCAACAATGGTATCTACCCGGCATCACTTACGACCGTCAATAATAACAAAGGCCTCTCTAAAAGTCCCGACACTAGTTATCAGTACGAACAACTAAATGATGGAGCCGGCTACTGCCTAACTGCCACTTCAGCCCGTGGCGGTGTAAGCGCTTATAGCGTCTCGGACAGTTCTGGGGTAGAGGAGGGCGCCTGCAACGGCCACGATGAAACTAGTACTGGGGGTGGTGGTACCACTGCCACTGCACCAGATGCAGCCGCCGGAGAATTTGTCCTAGTGCCAGGTAACTCATACTACGGAACGAGTGATTTTTACGTTGCCAAGTACGAAGCCAAGAATGTCGACGGTAAGGCTGTTTCGCAAGCTGCTGGACGACCGTGGATTGCTATCAGTCAAGCCAGCTCGATAGCAACTGCTGCGGCGGCATGTGATGGCTGTCAACTTATTACTGATGCCCAATGGATGACGCTGGCCGAAAACATTATGTCGGTCGGCAGTAACTGGTCGGGCGGTTCGGTTGGTTCTGGTGTTTTGTACCGTGGTCACACCGACAATAACCCATCGAGTAGCCTAGCGGCTGATGTAGACAGCAACCCATACAGTGGAACCGGACAAACTACTGGCGACCAACGCCGCACCCTTACCTTAACCAATGGTGAAGTTATATGGGATTTATCTTCCAACGTTTACGAGTGGACTCAAAGCACCATAACCGGAAGTCAACCGACCGTAACTGGTCAAACTGGATACGCTTGGCGAGAATACAATAATCCAAATCTAGTTTGGAATAACCTACCTACTACTAGTCGTCCATCGGGCACACTATACCCAAGTTCGGCGGGGGTAGGGTCGTTATATAGTAATGTCAGCGAAACCGGAACAAAAGTGTCCATGCGTGGTGGTTATTGGGCACGCGGTACGAACGCAGGGCTACTGGCCTTAGCTTTGAGCAATAATTCAACCGGCATCTACTCAAACGTCAGTTTCCGGGTAACCCATTAATTAATCTGTTCGTCACTCACGTACGTGCTGTATAATGAAATACAGTTAAGAAAGCGAGAAATATGTTTGATACAAAGCAATACGAAGACCGTTTTAGCGCCGCAGTGGCACATTTTGAAGATGAGTTAAGGAAAGTGCGAACTGGTCGTGCGCATCCTTCTATGCTCGATAGCCTCCACGTTGAGGCCTATGGCCAGATGATGCCACTCAATCAGGTGGCCAATGTTGTTGCTGCTGAGGCGCAAATGCTTACCGTTACACCTTTTGATGCCGGTAATTTACAGGCAATCGTTTCAGCAATTCGTAACGATCAAAGCCTAGGGCTCAATCCAAGCGACGATGGCCGTTTGGTGCGCGTTCCTATTCCAGCATTAACCGAAGAACGCCGTAAACAAATTGTGAAGCAAACTTCTGAGCGAGTTGAAGAGGCTCGCATTGCACTTCGCAATATTCGTCAGGATGCCTTAAAAGAAGCGAAGCGACTTAAAGATGCAAAAGAGATTTCTGAAGATGACCAAAAGCGCATCGAAAAGGGAATCGACGATTCGATGACAACGTACAACGCTGCTATCGACACCGCATTCAAAGAAAAAGAGAAAGAAATCTTAACACTCTAATGCCAACTCCCGACGAGACTATCTCGCACATTCCGAAACACGTTGGCTATATTGTTGATGGCAACCGGCGTTGGGCAAAATCGCATGGACTTCCTACCTATGAGGGACATTTAGCAGGATACAACACTTTAAAAGAGGTAGCTGTTGCAACGCTTGAAGAGGGCGTTGAGTATATGTCGGCCTATATTTTTTCAACCGAAAATTGGAAGCGTAGCACCGATGAGGTGAAGCGTCTTATGGCGTTGGTTCTAAAAATTGTGAAGTCCGACTTGCACGAATTTATGGATCGAAATATTCGACTGCGTATTGCTGGAACGCTGGTTGGTGTTGATGACAAAATTGTGAAGGCTATTCAAGTAGCCGAAGAAACAACCGAAAATAACACCGGTGGAACGCTTGTGTTGTGTTTTAATTATGGCGGCCAAGTTGAAATTACTGAGGCGGTTAAAAAAATTGTTCAATCGGGTGTGGCAGCCGAAGCCATTACCGAAGAATTAATTGCCCAAAGCTTGTATGTACCCGAGGTGCCACCGCTCGATATAGTAGTGCGCACTAGTGGAGAACAGCGACTTTCTAACTTTATGTTGTGGCGCTCAGCCTATAGCGAGTTCATTTTTTTGAAGAAAAATTGGCCAGATATGACAAAAGAGGACGTCGGATTTATAATGAAAGAATATACGCGGCGACAGCGTCGTTTTGGTGAATAAAACCGTGGAGGGAACATGTTAATTTTGGGAATATTTATCGGCCTCATTGTCTTGGTGATTTTGGTGACGCTACACGAGCTGGGCCACGCTATTGTGGCACGTCGTAACGGTGTTGGGGTAGAAGAGTTTGGTATCGGCTTTCCTCCAAAAGCCTGGGGTAAAAAATTAAAGAACGGAACACTTTTTACGCTGAACTGGCTGCCACTTGGTGGGTTTGTAAAACTTCAGGGCGAAAACGACTCCGCCTCTAAAAAAGGTGATTTTGGTGCAGCAACCTTTTGGCAAAAAACCAAGATCCTTTTAGCTGGTGTTGTGGTGAACTGGGTTGTGGCGGTACTCCTTTTAATGGGGCTCGCCTGGACAACGGGTATTCCAAAAATTCTCCCTGATCAGTTTGCTACTACGGGCGATACGACAATTGTTGCCTCACCGTTGAAGTTAGGTGCATTGGTTGATGGATACCCAGCTGAAGAAGCTGGTCTAAAACCAGGCGACACCATTACAAAGTTTGCTGGTGAAGAGGTTAAAACGGCTCAAGATTTTATTACAATTAGTAAAGACAATCGCGGTGAAACGGTTCCAATTACGTATGAGCGCGATGGAGAAGTTAAAACCACAGAAGTAGCGCTTCGTGACGCTGATTCGGCAACGTTTGGTGCCTCGCTTGGCCAACAAGAAACAATTAAAGCTACTTGGTCGGCGCCACTCGTTGGTGCTGTTACGACTGCTCAGTTTACATGGGTAACACTTCAGGGGCTTGGTGATTTGGTGTATAACTTCTTCGGCGGCCTTATTGGACAGCTCAACTTTAGTGCAGATGGTCGCGAAAATGCCACCGAGCAGCTCAATAAAGCGGGTGCAAGTGTCGCAGGGCCGGTGGGTATTTTAGGAACAATCTTCCCAGCTGCTAGTGAAGCGGGTCCGCAACAAGTGGTTTTTTTAGCGGCGATTATTTCGCTTACACTAGCCGTTATGAATGCACTACCGATTCCGGCACTGGACGGCGGACGTTGGTTTGTGATGGCGCTGTTTAGGGTTATGAAAAAGCCGCTCACCAAAGAAAAAGAAGAGCAAATTCATGGTACCGGCTTTTTGGTTTTGATGGTATTAATTGTAATTATTACGGTAGCTGATGTCGCAAAACTCTTCTAAGACGCCGCCTGTTGACCAGCAGACACCTGGAATGGCGCCCGATTCGTCGCCTGAGCAGACGCCCGACTCACCACGACCATCATTGTCCTTAAAGATGCGTATTTTTTACATACTTGGGCTTCCTGCCTGGGTGTTCCTTGGCTTTATGTTGGCGCAGGCGCTTGTTTTAGCTATCGTTTCGACGCTCAGTTGGGCAGGAGTGCCACTTAGTGCGCTCAACCCGATTGTTGTGAATTCAATGGGGGGCGCGATTATTTATGGACTGGCGATTTTGTTGGTATTGGGTGTGCCATGGCTTGTAAAGAAGCGTCGAACTAATAAAAAAGAGATTGGACTGCACCGACTGCCAAACTGGATGGATATAGCTTGGACGCCGGCTGGCCTTATCGTGTATTGGATCTTAACGGCGATCGCCACACTAATTGCCGCCAACTTTTTAACCTTTGTTGATTATGAACAGGCTCAAGAAACTGGCTTTGCATTGGTGGCAAGCCAATTTGAGTACGTTCTTGCCTTTGTTAGCCTTGTTATTGTTGCGCCATTTGCCGAAGAAGTGCTGTTTAGGGGGTACCTATTTGGTAAGCTTCAAAAATATACGTCGGTGTGGCTGTCGATTCTTATTACCAGCCTTTTGTTCGCCGTTGTACACTTCCAGTGGAACGTTGGAATTGACGTGTTTGTTCTCAGCATAGTGCTATGTCTGCTGCGTATTGTGTCAGGAAGCTTATGGCCAGCAATATTGCTGCATATGGTAAAAAATGGCGTCGCATTTTATTTCCTCTTTATAAATCCATCACTCCTTAGTACACTAGGAGGGTAATTATGCAAGTTTCACACTTATTTACTAAAACGCTAAAAAACGCGCCAGCTGATGAAGTTGCTAAAAATGCGCAGCTCCTTATTAGGGCTGGTTTTGTACATAAAGAAATGGCCGGCGTGTATGACTATTTGCCGCTTGGTAAGAAGGTGCTTGAAAACATCACCCAAATTATCCGTGAAGAAATGGATGCGGTTGGTGGGAGTGAGATTAGTCTTACTGCACTGCAGTCTAAGGGTCCATGGGAAGCTTCGGGGCGTTGGGATGATGCTGTTTTAGATGTGTGGTTTAAGACGAAACTAGCTAACGGAAGCGAACTGGGACTTGCGCCAACACACGAAGAGCCGTTAACGATGCTTATGAAAAACTACATCCATAGCTATAAAGATCTACCGGTGTATCCGTACCAGTTCCAAATTAAGTTTCGTAACGAACTTCGTTCAAAAAGTGGCCTTATGCGTGGCCGCGAATTTTGGATGAAAGATTTATACAGCTTTAGCCGTACCCAAGAAGAGCACGATGCTTTTTACGAAAAAATATCTGGCGCCTACGACCGCGTATTTGAACGCCTTGGGCTGGGCGATTCTACCTTTAAGACATTTGCGAGCGGCGGAAGTTTTGCTAAATTTAGCCACGAATTCCAAACGATTAGCGAAGTAGGCGAGGATGTTATTTACCTAGATAGGGCTAAAAACATTGCTATTAACGAAGAGGTGCTTAACGACGAAGTACTGGCCGAACTTGGAGTAAACCGCGACGAGCTTGAAGAGGTGAAGGCTGTTGAGGTAGGAAATATCTTTACGCTGGGGACTCGTTTTTCTGACCCGCTCGACCTTAACTATACCGATGAAAATGGCGAATCGAAACCTGTTATTATGGGAAGCTACGGGATTGGACCAAGCCGCCTTATGGGGCTTATTGCTGAACATTTTGCTGACGATAAAGGGCTTGTGTGGCCTGAAAATGTTGCACCGTATAAAGTGTACCTCGTAAGCATTGGCGATGTAGCTGAACAGGCGAATGAGCTATATGAAAAGCTCAAAACAGCAGGGGTGAGTGTACTATTTGATGACCGCGACGAACGCCCGGGAGCAAAGTTTGCTGATGCTGAGTTGATTGGTTTGCCGTACCGTGTTACCATTAGCGGACGCCTTCTCGAGGAAGAAAAACTTGAGTTTACCTCTCGTAACGGGGGTGAAACAGAGTTATTGACACTCGATGAGCTGCTTGCTAAAATAGCTTAAATAGAGATGCGAGTTATGCCCCCCACGCTACATATAGCGTGGGGGGTTCCGCGAAACAAGGCGGAAGAAAGTTATTAAAAGGATTTTTAGAATGAAAAAACAATATCAAATCACTGCAGAGGGTAAAAAAGCTTTAGAGGTTGAATTAGCTGAACTTAAGTCGCGTCGTGGTGAAGTTGCCGAAAAAATCTCGAATGCTCGTGACTTCGGTGACCTTAGTGAAAACGCTGAATACGATGCTGCCCGTGAAGACCAAGGTCTTCTTGAAACACGTATTGCTGAAATTGAAGAAATTATTACCAACGCCGATATCATCAAAGCTTCAAAAAAGAGCACCATTGGACTTGGTAGCCGTGTTGAGCTAAAAAACGGTGCTAAGCCTGTTCAATACACCATTGTTGGTCCAGTTGAAGCCAACCCACTTGAAGGTAAAGTAAGCAACGAATCTCCAATTGGAATGGCGCTTTACGGCAAAAAAGTTGGTGACAAAGTTACGATCACTACACCAAAAGGTGACATTACGTACAGCATTGTTTCTGTAGGCTAGGATACATGCTATCTTCAATCTAGCGGCTGTTCGCATGTACTTTCGAACACTGTCGCGTAACCAATAAAAATAAGGCGCTGAGGCCCTTATTTTTATTTGCGTGAAGCCAGTTTCGAAAGTATGTGCGGGCAGTCGTTAGATTGGGGTAGCCATATCCGACACCAACAGAGGTATGCTATACTATTTTTAATATGTCGACACTAAAAGATTTTCGTGATGAGCGTCTGCGTAAGCTCGCAGACCTCAAGGAGCTCGGGTTTAATCCGTATCCTGCTGATAGTCACCGCAGCCACAACGCAGGTGATGTTAAAGAAACGTTTGAGGCGCTTGAGGGGCAAACGGTGACGATTGCCGGCCGTATTATGAGCATCCGTAAGTTTGGTAAGCTGGCCTTTATTGTGCTACGCGACCAAACAGGCGAAATTCAATTGTTTATTCAAGATGGCAAGGTGAGTGCGCGTGACGCAGCTGTCGGCATTTTGGCACTCGAAGACCTTCCTTTACTTGATACTGGTGATTTCCTTGAAGCTACTGGCCCGGTTATTAAAACCAAAACTGGTGAAGTTTCAGTTGAGGTGCAAACTATGCGCCTCCTTACGAAATCGCTTCGTCCAATGCCGAGTGCCCAAGAGGGCTTTACGAACAAAGAAGAACGTATGCGTCGCCGCTACGTTGATATGAATGTTAACCTTGATGTACGTGAACGATTCGTGCGTCGTAGCAAATTTTGGCAGGCGACTCGCGATTTCTTAAACTCGAACGGTTTTATTGAAGTAAATATCCCTGTGCTTGAGCACACAACCGGTGGGGCCGACGCTAATCCATTTGTGACACACATGGACGCGCTTGATCAAGATTTTTACCTTCGTATTAGTCACGAACTCCCTTTAAAGCGCCTTGTAGGTGCCGGGTTCGAAAAGGTTTACGACCTTGGTCCTCGGTTTCGTAACGAAAACTACAGCGACGAGCACCTTCCTGAACATGTTGCGATGGAGTGGTATTGGGCCTACGCTAACTGGCAAGATGGTATGAAGTTTATGGAAGCGATGTATAAAGACGTCCTTCAAAAGACCTTTGGTACACTTCAGTTTAAGCTTGATAATTTCGATATCAATATGGCAGGCGAATGGGAAGTATGGGACTACGCCACAATCATTAAAGAACGATATAACATTGATGTATTTAACTCAACACTTGATGAGGTAAAGCAAGCACTTGCCGATAATAAGCTAGAGGTTGAGCAAACCGAAAACCGGGCGCGTGGCATCGATAAGCTTTGGAAGAACATCCGTAAAGATGTCACTGGCCCGGTGTGGCTTGTTAATACGCCAACTTTTATTAGTCCTTTGTCTAAAACTAACCCTAATACCCCTGAAACCGTTCAGCGCTTCCAGCCTATTATTGCCGGTTCAGAGCTTGGTAATGGCTTCTCAGAGCTTAACGACCCAGTTGATCAGCTTAACCGTTTCGTTGAACAGCAAAATATGCGCGATGCTGGTGACGAAGAGGCTATGATGCTCGATATCGATTACGTTGAAATGCTCGAATATGGCATGCCACCAGCTTGTGGATGGGGTTTTAGCGAACGAGTTTTCTGGATTTTTGAAGGGGTTACCGCCCGAGAGGGTGTTCCATTCCCACAACTTCGTCAAGAGTACGATGAAGTAACGAAAGCCATTTACCCTGAGGTTCGCTTCGAAAACACGGCAAATACCGAAAACGTTGAGAACTAGTCTTGCGTTTCGTTTGAAAGTTGCTATACTAAGTATAGTAATTATTCTTAAAGACAGGGAGAAGATAATAATATGTCGAGTATTTTAGTTGTGACCGGAAGCGTTCGTCCAAATAGCGCCAATGAAAAAGTTGTACCACTGGTAATGGCAGAGGTTGAAGCACGGGGTGCAACCGCTGTTTTAGGTGATCTCAAGGCTTTGAACTTACCGTTCTTTGATTCTCCAACCACACCAACCTCACCAGATTTCGCACCAACTCACGAATCTGTAATTGCCTGGACGAAGCTTGTGGCCGAAGCCGACGGAGTCGTACTTGTCACCCCAGAATACAACCACACGCTGACGCCGGTTCAGTTAAATGCCATCGATTGGATTGGAAAAGAATGGGAAGATAAACCAGTTGCATTGGTAGGCTACGGCTGGAATAGTGGTGCTCTACAGGCGCACGCCACTGCTCGTGAAACACTTGCTGTGAATCTAAAGGCTAAGGTTGGCGATGATCAAACAAACTTATTCTTCGCAAAAGAATTAAACCCAGATGGTAGCGTTGCCGATGAAACCGCAGTAAAAGCAAAAATTGCGGCATCGATTAAAGAACTTCTTGCTAACAGTTAACATCAGCAGATATATGACAGGCTTTCACGAGGTAGTGAGAGCCTGTTCTGTTTTTATGTGAATACAATACTCATATAATCAATATAAAAAACATTGACTTTATATAATACCTTGTATAGCATAGAACTATGATACACGAAAATACAACGAGTGCAGAATACGCCGAACAGCTCGCGACTCAGCTTCGCAAGGGCTTTTTGGCATACTGCGTACTAAAGACATGCTCGCATGAACCAAAATACACCAGTGACATAATCACCCAACTGCGTGATGCCGAGCTGGTAGTAGTAGAGGGGACAATTTACCCTTTGCTTAGCCGATTACAAAAAGACGGTTTGTTATCACACGAGTGGCAAGAAAGCGAACAAGGCCCACCGCGAAAATATTATAGAACGACCAAATTTGGCGACGAAGTTGTTACCCGCGTAGGTGAAAAGATTGCCGAATTAACCTCAACACTCAAGAAATTATAAGGAGAGTATGATGAACGAGATTACCCGAATTCACATTGCAAAAACCGCCTACGATATAGAAATCGCGGCCAAAAAGCAATTAGAAAAATATATTAAAAGTCTTGAAACATACGCACAAGATGCCGATGTTGTAACGGATATTGAGATCCGTATCACTGAACTATTAGCCGAGCGTAGCATAAAACCTGGCGGTGTTATTAAT
>CAMPIW010000003.1 GCA_946886635.1 uncultured Candidatus Saccharibacteria bacterium
TGTCATTAGCGATAGTTTGCGTAAAGCTTCGTCCACCAATACCAAACATTTTCGTACCCTCAACGCCGCCGTCGTTCACTACGGCAATGTCGGTAGTACCACCACCAACGTCGGCTAGTATTGCAGTAAAGTTACTGTTTCCGTCGTTACCAAGCACACTACGGCTCACCGCAAATGGCTCAGCAGCAACCGCTAAAAGCTCAAGGGAAAGTTCGTCGGCCACCCGTTCGAGCGCTCCAATGTGCACCATTGGCGCAAAGGCGGTATAAATTTGAACAGCAACATCGCGCCCCTGGAAGCCAATAGGGTTACTTACCTTGTATCCATCAATGTGAATACCAACTAGGGCGCTGTTAACAAGCTTTACTTCAACTTCGCTATTGCCCGTCTCAAGTGCGATTTGTTTTTGCGCCTTAATCTGCGCCCGTTCTTGAACTTTTTCGATAATAAATTCCATTTCAGAATCATCAAGTGGACGATCCGGCTGTGGACGGCGATACCGAATCGTATCAGTAACACCCTTCACGAGTTCACCAGCAATACCAATAACAACTCGTTTTGCCTGTAGGCCAGCCGCCTCTTCAGCCTGCGCGAGTGCCTCTTCGCAGTTGCGTACCACACCGGCAATATCGGCAATTGCTCCCGAGTGCATATCGCTTACTTCTTGGCGAGCGCGTCCAACACCGACAATTCGTAGCTCATCGTCTTCTAATTTCGCAATAAGCGCTTTAACAAATTCTGTACCAATATCGAGGGCAACGATGTAATCATCGTCCGATCCCTTGCGTGACTTTTTAAATTTATCTAATACCATAGTTGTTCTCCATTATACCACTAGGCATAGGCAATATACTAAACAAGCTTATGGTATGTTAGTATTGTATTTTTAAGCTTTTTGTGTTATAATAGCTCTATTATGGATTTTGGCGAACATACAATACGACCAGGCGGCTTACGAAAAACCGGCAAAGACTACACTAAAGAGGTTGGACAGCCCCCAATTTACGAATATCGCCTTACTTGTGATGAACGTTTTGAATCACTCCCTCATCGTCCCGAATTCGCCGATGCGATGGAAGAATTTTCTCAAGCTCGTAAAATTAGCTACTCTCAAGAAACACCCGTTGCTCTTGAGCCGGGTGACGTACCCAATGAACTCTCTGACGCTTTTTACTTTCCCGATACATCGGTTATTGAAAATATGAATCTTGAAATCAATATAGACCAAGATGATCGACAGTTCGTAGAAGGATCATTTCAGGTCGGAAGCACTGAGTTTATTATTGCACCAGGTTTTCCTGGCGTAGTATTCTCTACTGAAAGCTCAGAGGGAGGTGACTTACGATACAAAACGCACGAAAAAACTCTCCTCCAGCTACTTTCAATTATGTATACACGCAAGGCAGCCCAAATGCTCGAGCAGTTACACAAGGCAGCACAGCGACTTAACGCCAAAGATCCTAGCTTTTTAGAGGTTCCGTTTTCTAAGCCAACTGACCGCGATATGCAAGCAGTAGTAGATGACCTAGTTGGTGAAGGCGACTACGAAGCTGCAGCAGAGATACTTGAAAAGTTAGCCAGCGCTGTGGATAGTGGGAAAACGACATTTACCACTCATTCTCTTTTTCCTCCGCAAAACGGTGTTGATAAAGATCGAGCTATCCTTGCTACGAAAACTGAAACATATCATAACGCTATCGAAGAGCAAGAAGTAAATCTCAATATTAATTGGTTACTGATGGATACAAATACCGAACTCTCTGGTACGACGGTTCACACTAGTAGCGAGTCAGACAATCACATTACCCCATCAGTTACCGTAGCACCGACCGAGTATGACATTGAAAGTTTTGCGCTTATGAAAGAGCTTGATGCTATTGCTGGCACTACTAATGATGGTAAAGAATTTTCAAGAAACAACCCCGAGTGGTTGTCTCTTGTGTCAATTTTTATGACCAGTATTCAACCCTTTCTCGATCGGCACGCATCAAGCTACGACTATTAATTAGCAAGCACCGCTTTAATGCGCCGGATACCCGCGCTTGAAGCTTCTTCCTTGGTAATCTTAAATTTCTTGCCATCTTCGGCTAGTTGACCAGTACGATCAACGTGAGGACCACCGCAAATTTCAAGGCTCACAATGCGGTCACCCTCACCCATTTGATATACTTTTACTTCTTCGTTATAGCGTTCACCAAACGGACCAATTGCACCCATATCGAGAGCTTCTTGAGTTGGATACATTGTAAAGCTCACTGGAAGATCTTCGGCCATCCAACCGTTCACAAGCTCTTCAGCCTTATCAAGTTCTTCTCGTGTTACTTTACGGTCAAAACTAAAGTCAAAACGAAGACGCTCTTCGGTGATATTACTTCCGTGTTGCTGTATGCCCGTACCGATAACTTCGCGAAGTGCCGATTGAAGAAGGTGTGTGGCGGTGTGGTATTTTTTATGAATCAAATCATCACCAGCTAACCCACCTTTAAATTCCCCTTTTGTAGCCGTGCGCGAACGATTACGTTGTTCTTCCATTTTTGCGTCAAATTCTTCACGCCAATTGTCTGAAAGTGTAATATCTTGCTTAATCGCCTCTTCTGTCGAAAGCTCTACGGGGAAACCGTATGTATCATACAGTGTAAACAACTCGACACCGGTTACAAGGCCGTCACCAGCAAATTTGTTAAGTTGCTGAAGGCCTTTACGAAGCGTTTGGCGGAACACTTTTTCTTCTTTCACGAGCACCGCAATAATCGTTTCGCGGTTTGCGGCAACTTCCGGGTAATCTGTAGCATATAAATCGGCGATAACCGGAACAATTTGTTCAAAGAAATTTTGTTCAATACCAAGATCAAAAGCAAAGCGAATTGCACGGCGAAGCAGTCGGCGCATAACGTACCCCTGCTCTTTATTTGCTGGAACACACCCATCAACCGCCAAAAACGTTGCAGCACGAAGGTGATCGGCAATAACCCGCATACTCACTGTATTACTTTCGTAAGATTTACGGCTAAGGTTTTCAATTTTTTCAATAATTGGCCATAGTAAACTGATGCGGAAAACGTCTGGACTATCAATTACCGCAGCGGCGATGCGCTCTAGGCCCGACCCATGATCGATATTTGGCTTTTCAAGTGGTTCAAACACACCTTCGGAAACTTTTCGATAAGCCATAAAGACATTATTACCAATTTCCATAAATCGACCACAATCACAGTTTGGATGACAATGCTCACCAAAAGTAGGGTCGTGCGGTGTACCGAAATCGTAAAACATTTCACTGTCAGGCCCGCAAGGGTCGCCAATTGGCGTTGTTTCTGGGCCACCGTTACGGCTCCACCAGTTTTTACTCCCGTCGTAATAAAAAATACGTTCACCCTCTTTAATACCACGAGTAGCACCGTTTTCTTCAGAACCAATTTCGGCTTCGTCACTTGAAAGCCCTTCGGCTTCAAACAATCGCTTCCATACCGATGCCGCTTCGGTATCTTTTTCAATACCATACTCTGGCGCTCCAATAAAAGCTGTAATATACAGTCGGCTCATGTCGAGCCCTACTACTTCAGATAACCACTCAAACATCCATTCGATTTGTTGTTCTTTGAAATAGTCACCCATGCTCCAATTACCAAGCATTTCAAAAAAAGTTGTGTGGCGGTTGTCACCAATATCTTCAATATCCTGAGCGCGTAAACATGTTTGGCTATCGGTAATACGCACACCCTTTGGATGTGGCTCACCAAGCAGGTAGGGAATCATTGGTTGCATACCAGAACCGGTAAATAGCGTTGAAGGATCGTCTTTCAAAACAAGTGGTGCACGCGCAATAACAGCATGGCCACGTTTTTTAAAAAACTCTAGATATGAGTTACGGATTTCTTGAGCATTCATTAGGGGTATTATATCAAAATTGATAGCATTTCACCACTGGTGTGCCTGCGAAGTCTATAATAATCGCCGAATAAAAAGACCACCTCCGGGTGGGCGTGAGGTGGTCTTTGAAGCTTGCGATGCGGTGTGTAAAGGTTGCCTCGCAGGCAATTATTACACCCTTTACCTATCTATACTACAAGCCTGGGCTTAAAGATTACTGAAGATTAGACAACAATGCCGCCACCTAGACATACTTCATTATCGTAAATAACGACTGATTGACCTGGTGCCACGGCTCGTTCGGGCGAATCAAGTTCCAATTTTACCGCCCCATCGGCACCATATGATAATTTTGCAGAAATAAGCGCCGCGCGGTGACGAACGCGCACTTGGTACGTGGCCTCATTTGGCTGGCCGTTAATCCAGTGTACCGAAGCAACCTGAAGTTCAGGCTTCCAAAGTGAATCATCATTCAAATTAGTCGTCACATACACTTCATTTTTATCCATATCTTTACCCACAACGTAGTACGGCAACCCGCCGCCTACATCAAGGCCGTGCCGTTGACCAAGCGTGTAAAAAATAGCGCCGTCGTGCTGACCTAGCTTTTCACCCGTTTGCTTATCAATAATCGCACCGGCTTTTTGCTCAACATACTGGCTTAAAAATTCACGGATGCCAATTTGCCCCACAAAGCAAATACCCTGACTGTCTTTTTTAGTAGCCGTATAAAGCCCGCGAGCTTCGGCCATCTCACGAACTTCTGGTTTTTTAAACTCGCCAAGTGGAAAAAGTGTCTTCTTTAAAGCCTCACCTGTCACGCGGTACAAAAAGTACGTTTGATCTTTATTGGTATCGACCGCCTGAAGCAACACGCCGTCTTTAACTCGTGCATAATGTCCTGTTGCAATCATGTCAGCACCATCTTCAAGTGAAGCTTCAAGAAAAAGCTTAAATTTTACCTCTTGGTTACACATAATATCGGGGTTTGGCGTGCGACCGTTTTTGTACTCGTCAATCATGTATTCAACGACTTTTTCACGGTACTCATTTTCAAAATCGAATACTTTAAAATCGATTCCAAGTTGAACGGCAACGCGCTTAGCATCGGCTAGGTCGTCAGCCCACGGGCAACGCATGCCGGGAAGGTCTTGTGTCCAGTTTTTCATATACACGCCTGTTACGTCGTAGCCCTGCTCAACAAGGAGTGCCGCCGTAAGTGACGAATCAACGCCGCCACTCATCCCTACATATACTTTTGTCATGAAGTTGCCCCTAAGTAGAATGCGACGATTTTTACAATTTCACCACCAGCAAGCCACCAACCACGCGGAGTAGCCCACCAGTACCAATTCCAGTCTTGATCATTTACAACTGGGTGGTTACGAATAATCGTCGTATCAGAACGTTTATTAAACTCAAGGCTTGCACGGCGTTGGTGATAGCCCGACGTTACCAAAATAACTTCTTTAAAGTTACGTTCGTCAAAAATTGATTTAACATTTTCGGCATTTTGTTGAGTATTAACCGCTTCTTCGTCAATTAGAATTGCACTATCGGGAACACCAGCCTGTTGGGCTTGGAGTTTCATGGCCGCAGCGTTACTTGGACCAGATTTATCACGTGCTGCACCCGAAAGCACGAGGTACTCAGCCCAGCCGTTTTGGTATAAACGAATACCTTCACTGGTACGCTTAGCTGTATCTCCGCCACTTACCACTACGATAGCATCGGCGCTGTCGCACTCACTGCCAGCAACTGGCTCTTTACCGCAAGCGAGAAAGTCGTTTGGCTGCAAATATAAACTAATAGCAACTATCAAGATTGCAATAAAAAACGGGATGATAAAAAGCATTTTCAACATTACTTTGTACTCCGCGCGTATTCTTTGGTAATTTCTTCAATGATAATGTTGGCTGCACGCTGACAATTTTCTTCATTTGAAAGATGCCCAAGTGTTAAGCGTAAACTTCCGTCGGCTACTTCTGGCGCCAACCCAATAGCCGTTAGTACGTGTGAACGCGTACCTTTATTCGCCGCGCAAGCACTTCCCGTTGCAACCAACACCCCACGCATTTCAAGCGCAAATAACACGCGCTCTGCATCAAGATTCGGAAACGAAATATGCAAGTGACCAGCTAGCCTATGCTTTAGATTACCTGACACCACCGCCTCGGGAAATGCATCAATGAGCATTTTTTGCAGCTCGTTACGAAGTTTTTGTAAACGACCCGACTCAAACTTACGATGTCCATCGGCAAGTTCCATTGCTTTACTAAATCCAACGGTACCAGCTACGTTTTCAGTACCACTTCGCAGGCCTCGTTCTTGACCACCACCAACAATAGAAGGTGCAAGTACTACCGAAGGTGCCGCCCAAAGAAGCCCAACCTGCTTAGGCCCGTATACTTTTGCTGCATTAAGCGTCAGTAAGTCCACACCAAGGCGCGCAACATTAACGTCAAGTTGACCAACTCCCTGAGAGGCATCGGAGTGTAAGAAAATTGGCGTATGATTTCCATCGGCCAGACGACGGTCGCGCTCTTGCTTTACCACTTCCGCTATATCGCGAAGCGGTTGAATTGTGCCGAGTTCGTTATTAGCAAGCGCCACACTCACGAGTTCGGTTTTAGGAGTAATTGCTTCTTTAACTGCCTGTGCCGAAACGATCCCCTTTTCGTCGGATGCAACCAATGTTGCCTCGTGGAGCTTCGCTGCTGCAAGCACGGCATGGTGCTCGATGACCGACGTCACAACATGACCCGAAAAACTCGAAAAAGCTAAATTAATAGACTCAGTCGCACCAGCCGTCATAACTAAATCGTCGGCTTTCGCCCCAATAGCTCGAGCAATAGTTTGTTTAGCGCTTTCGTACTCACGACGAACGGCTACTGCGGGTGCATACGGCGCTGAAGGGTTATAAAAAGCATCAGAAAAGAACGGCTGCATTGCCGCGATAACTTTTGGATCAACCGGCGTTGCAGCCGCATGATCAAGATAAATAACCTCTTCCTTCACTCTTACAATTATACCGTACTAACGCTCATTATGCCGCACGGTAGTAGTCTGATTTGCGATACTCGTCGTGCTGAGGCGGCAGTAGCGCAGATACATCACGTGGAAGCTCGAGGCCGTCAAGCAGTACATCGGCACGGTCTTTTTCAAATGGATACGCATCCATAATTGTATGAACATAGTGATACGCCGCCGGAACAAACACTTCAAGGTCGCTGAGTGTTACTGGTACGCGCTGCCCAACGTGATTAAACTTTTTAATATAATTGGCATGCGTTTCGATATGTGTCACCTCACCCGAACCAGGGTTTTCTGGAGTAATTTCTTCAATATACCAATCGGCAACACCAGGTGTACTAATAGCCGACTCGCCTTTTTCGCCGTACCAAAAATAATACTTGTTCTTTTCGGCAAACAGTTGACCGCCAAGCGTTCGTTCAACGTCAATTAGGTGCCTTCGAATGACTTCACGTTTTCGCGCCGGTCGGATTAACGAAACGGGAAGATACCGTACCTTCACCTCTCGCCCATTAGCCTGTTCGATAGCTTCAGCCGTATCACGAAACGAATCAATAAGTTTTTCTATATCTTTTACAAACTGAAAAGGCGGTTTTAGTCGTTCCGGACTATCCTCAAAAACACGCTTCTCTATGTTGCCATAAATTCCGGCGCTATGTTCGGTCCGAGGTGGGTGGTATTGGCTATTGTCCATAATAAATAGTGCTACAGTTGAGCATATTTTGGCGGTGTTGGTTTAAGACTGCACTGGTGTCGATAGACGAAACAGCGCGCGGGCATTCTGTGAAGATGCTTCAGCGATTTCTTTAAGTGAAATACTTCGGCGCTGGGCGTGAAATTCAGCCACAACCCTCACATATGCGGGCTGGTTTATTTTACCACGATATGGGGTAGGCGTCAAGAATGGGGCGTCTGTTTCAAACACAATCTTATCAAGCGGAATTGCGTCAAACATTGCCTGTTGTGCCTGGTCTTTTGTAAATGTACTGATACCATTAACCCCAATGTACAAACCTTTTGAAATTGCTTTCTCCATATTCACTTTAGTATCGGTAAAACTATGTAAGACACCTCGAATCCCTTCATACTGTTCGAAAATGTGCCAAAAATCATCAAAAGCGTCGCGAACATGAAAAATAATAGGCAAATCATGCTTTAATGCTGTTTCAATTTGCGACTTTAGCGCGGCAATTTGTTCCTCTTTAGGACTATTGGTATAAAAGTAGTCAAGACCAATCTCACCAACAGCAATAAGCTTCTTTGAAATGCCTGCCAGCTCATCAATTCCACCCCATCCATCTTTCGTATCATGAGGATGAACGCCAACTGATGCATAAGCCTCTTTATGCGCCTCAGCAAAAGCGATTGCCTGCTTCGAACTTAGTTCATTTGTGCCAACGCAAATCATTTGCATCACACCGTCTTTATGAGCACGGTCAACTACCTCGTTAATAGGCAATTCGTACGATTCGTGGATGTGACAGTGAGTATCGACTAACATTATTGCTTTGGGGCGCGTGGATCGGCGGTGTGAATATATATCTTTGGAAAAAGAACTGATTCGGTTGGTTTAACGACGCCAGATTCAAAAGTATCATGAATAACTTGTGCAGTATTTGGCATAAATGGAACAAGAAGGTCACCAATTTGCACCAATGCACCAGCACAGTGGGCTAACACTTCTGAAAGATGCGGTTCGGCGTCAGCGTCTTTACCAAGCTTTTTCGCAATTTCCCACGGCTTTACGTTATCAATGTATTGATTAAGGCTACGGACCATATTCCATACTTCATCAACTGCTTTGTTAAACTCGAGATCATCCATAGCCCGGTGATAGGCAGTCATATCGTGCTCAGCCTGCTCGGAGTTACCGATAACTCCCGCCTGATACTTAGTAATCATACTCGCAACACGCTGAATCAGATTACCAAGGTCATTACCCAGTTCACCGTTATAAGCGTTTTCAAATTTTTCCCAGGTAAAGTCGCCGTCATCAAGTGTGGGAATATGACGTGAGAAAAAATAACGGAAAGCATCAACGCCATATTGATCAATAATCTCATTTGGATCGATGACATTGCCTACGGATTTACTAATTTTTGCTCCACCAATATTAACAAACCCGTGTACAAGCAGTCTTTTTGGAAGCCCCAGGCCAATACCAAGGAGCATCGCAGGCCAAATACCAGCGTGGAAACGTAAAATATCCTTACCAATTACCTCAACGTCAGCTGGCCAGTATGTTTTATACTCTTCAACCCTATCTGGGTAGCCGATAACTGTAATGTAGTTAGCAAGCGCATCAAGCCAAACATACATAACTTGCTCTGGGTCGTCTGGCACAGGAATTCCCCAAGTAAGGCTTTTCTTTGGACGCGAAATACTGACATCGTTCAAGCCGTCCTTGATGAGCTCAAGAAACTCATTTTTACGAAAATCTGGAACAATTTCCATCGCACCGGTATTGATTGCCTCCCTAATTTTGTCTGTAAAAGCACTTGTTTTGAAAAAATAGTTTTCTTCACTTACCTGTTCGTACGGAGCTTGGTGATCAGGACAAATACCCGCCGTCGCTTGTACTTCTTTATCGGTAAAAAATGCTTCATGACCAATACAGTACCAGCCGCTATATGAACCTTTGTAAATATATGGCGCTAGTTGCTTCCAAATATACTGAACGGCAGCAACGTGGTGTTCGTCGGTAGTGCGTACAAAATCGGTGTAGCCGGCACCGACTTTTTTCATAAGATCTTCAAAATTACCGTACATCTTATCGGTGTACGACTTAGGGTCAAGACCAAGCTCGGCTGCTTTTGCCGCAATTTTATTACCATGTTCGTCGGTCCCTACCTGAAAACGAACTTCGTTGCCGTTTTGCTTTTGATACCGCGTCCAAATATCAGCCAAAAGGTAATCGAGCGCGTTACCAATATGCGGAGTACCGTTTACATACGGAATAGCCGTCGTTATGTAGAGTTTCTTTTTCATCTGTTCCATTGAGGTCTATTGTACCAGACAAGGGGTAAGCTGCGCTACTAACCTGAGGTGCTAAATACCGTCAGCTCGTGACCAATCGGTAGCAATATCAAAGCCGTCGGGGTGCACCAAAGCAAAGCCACCCGTGTCGTATACCTTGCCGGGTCCAACACTAGTTTCAACAACTGTACATTTTGGATAACGATTATAATTTGCAGCAATAATCACGTATCCTTCTTTATCAACTTTGACGCCGTCAACACGCACCGAATACACACCCCCCTGCCCACACGATTGCATCACCCGGCGCATATTTAAGTCGTAATACGTTTCGCGGTGAGTTACGCCTTTACTATCAGTGAAGTAGATTGCACCTTTCGATTTCGTGAGGCCTGTTCCCATACCCTTTATTCCAACGATAACCGTTTGTTTAATTGGCGCCTTTGTAATAATTTCGGCAATTTTCTTACGAGAAACTTCTGTACCCTCTTTTATTTCAATTTCATACGTAATTGTTTTTACACCCTCAACACCCGGCGTTTGAATAGCCCTGTAGCCAAGTGGTCGGTCGGCATCGTACACAGGCTCAATAGCAAACCCTACTGGTTCATCAATCGATACTGTTTGCTTACCTTCGCGCCACACGCGCACCTCTAAACCGCTCGTTATTGGGGTGTGCAAAGGCACCGAAACGCGATCATTTGCCTCGAGTGTAATCCCTTTTTCTTGTAGCATTTCACCGACGGTACTCCCCTGGGTACGTGCTTCGGTTTTTCTTCCATATAAGTCGAAAATGAAAAGTGTCGCCCTATCAATCGTAAGCTGAAGGCCAGCACCATCACCAATTAAATCGCTTGAGCGAGTAATTTTTGCGATATCTTCAGCGAATAACGGCGTAGCGGCATCACCTGCAATCCGCTCGGCGGTTTGGTACGGCGTCATAATTTTTGTACGAGTCACGCCATCAACCACCACCACGGGGCGGGCGCGATAAATATTAACCTTGTACTCTGGTGCAACCAACTCTTCGTCGCGAGAAGGTTCGACCGTATCACGAGGATCAAGCTCAATGTTCTCCTCCTCTAATGCGTCGCTTAGTGTTTTTGCATCTGAAAGAAAGGCACTTTTACTTCCACGGTCGTATACGGTAATAAGCCTCCCTTCGTACGCATCTTCTGCTTGAGCCGGCTGCAAGTTAATTATGCCTACGGCACCAAAAAGGATGGCCACAAAAAAACCAATAGCAAAAGACACCAAAAACTTGTGAGAATGTATCAACCGCCTACGTGTATGAAACTTCATGAAAAAGTAGCCGCCCCTTACTTCTATTCATTTAAGTATAACACCCCCTATCCCCTAGGGTGTTTACGCATCTTTAGAGAGATCAAGCCAATTCTGAAGGGTAAGGTCTTCAGCACGACTATCAGGAGATATACCGTGTTTCTGTAAAAGCTCCTCGGCTTCAGGTTTAGCAATACGGAGCCCACTTGCGAGGCTACTGCGTACTTTCTTTCGCTTTGCAACAAACCCAGCTTTCACCATTCTAAAAAACGCTTTCTCGTGTTCGGGCTCTACTAGCGGTTGATCGCGCATTTCAAGAACGACAACCTGACTATCAACTTTTGGAGGAGGTGTAAACAAATGTGCCGGCACGACTTTACCAAGCCGAACGGTTGCATATATTTGGGCACTTACCGCTAAAATACTCAAATCGCCTGGCTTAGCCGCCATGCGTTCGGCAACCTCTTTTTGAATAAGAAGCACGATAGTGCGCGGTTTATTTGTCGCTGTTGTCAGTAATTTAACAATTTTTGAAGTAATGTAGTACGGGACGTTCGCAACTACAACATAATTTTCAGGTAAATCTCGAAGGTCAAACGATAAAATATCTTTATTCACCACTTCGAGTGACTTTCCAGGAAACTGACCCGGTAATTTACTCGCTAATTCGCCGTCAAGTTCAACGGCAACAACATTTTTTGCACGGCGAAGTAATTCACTCGTTAGGGTTCCTAACCCAGGCCCAATTTCAAGTACTGTATCTTCAGCAGTAATGGCCGCTTCATCGGCAATACCCGCCAACACATCGCGGTCCTTTAACCAGTGTTGTCCGAGTGATTTCTTAGGACCTGCCACAATTTAATACCATCTATTCACTTGCCAAAAGCTGTACGCATTTTCCCAGCTTCCGTAGCGACCATTAACATAGTTGTTCATCCAGTTAAGTGCAACGACTGGGTTGTTCCAGTCTGGACCAAGTTTGCTACACGGTAGCGCCTGGGCAAGCCCACAGGCACCCGATGAGCTGTTTACCGCGTTCGGGTTCCAACTACTTTCTTTTTGAACCATAAAGTCTGCATATCCCCAGTATTGTTCTGGGATATTTGAAGCAGCTAGCCAGTCAGACTTCGAACCACCGCCAGTGTACGCAACAGTGCTTTGCTTAGCGCCCACAATCTCAACCTGTTTTACTGGAGCAGTAATAGTAAGGCTTGCAATCTCGGTACGCGAAACTTCAACGCCATCTTTAATTTCGATTTCATACGTGACCGAACGTTCTCCATTTACACCAGCTGTTTGAATGGCCTTGTAGCCAACCGGACGATCGGCGTCTTTAATTTCTTTAGTTTCAAAAGCAACATCTTCTTTTACAGTAATTGTTTGCTTGCCTTCGCGCCAAATACGAACTTCCATACCTGGGGTAATTGCGCTATCCATTGAAACAGATGCCCTTCCATTTTCGCCAAGTTCAATGCCCTTTTCTTTGAGCATGGCACTAAGCGTTTCACCCTGAGTACGGATTTTGGTTTTTGTACCATATAAATTAAGCGTAAGGGGTACAGCGCGATCGATAACAAGTTGAAGACCAGCGCCATCACTTACAATGTCGTTTGAGCGTTTTAAATCGGTAGTATCTTCATCATAAAGCTCAATCCCTGTGTCTTCTACGATGCGTTCGGCTGATTGATACGGGGTAACCACTCGTTGACGGGTTGCACCATCAATAACAGTTACGGGGCGAGCGCGATAAATATTTACCTGGTAATCGGCTGCAACCAATTTTTCTTCAATTGAAGGTTCGACGGCGTCTTTATCGTCAATCCGAATACCCTCTTCTTTAAGTGCATCTTTTAGGGTATCTTCATCGGTAATGAAAGCTTTTGTTGTACCGCGGTCATGAACCGTAATAAGTCGCCCACCTTCGGCTTGTGCCTGTACCGATTTCGTCGAGAAAGTCATAAACAGCGATACAGCTAAAAGCCCCACTACCGCGAGGCTTACACTAACAATTGTGGTGGATCTATTTAAACGTAACTTCATAGGTGAAGAGGGTACACTCCCAAATGTGTGTCCAATCAATTATAGCATATTTTATCATGCTAAAGCTTTTGAAGGTTCGCGTATTCGGCATTCAGCTTTTTTGTTTGCCCACTAATAAACGCGATAGTAACCGCAAGGCCGTCGACCTCTATAATTTCACCATCACCAAAGGCAGCCGAACGGACTTTATCGCCTTCTTCAAAACCTATCTCATCACTATAAAACGGCTCTTCTTCTTTGTACCCCATAATGTTCGAATCGGGCGTCACCATTGTCACCTGGTTCCCCATATCGCTAATAAAACGAGACACTGGGTTATACGCACGGCTGCCAAACTGTAAGCGACTGTAGGCATAACTTAGGTGGAGCTCTTCACGGGCACGGGTCATGCCTACGTAGCAAAGCCGACGCTCTTCCTCAAGCTCTGAAGGGCCCGCTTCAAAAACGCGTGAATGGGGCAAAATTCCTTCTTCCATACCGACCATAAATACAACTGGGAATTCGAGACCTTTTGCTGCATGAAGCGTCATAAGCGTCACCTTGTTGTCATCACTCGCACTGTCAACGCTCGACATTAAGGCAACTTCCTCTAAAAAGTCTGATAATGAGGCGAAATTTTGAGCATCGGACAATAATGAACCGAGGTTTTCTTCTTTATCTTCGGCCTGCGGCGTGCCATCAAGGATGAAATCGCGGTATCCCATAGTTTTAATAACCTCTTCAATAAGATGCGCGGGGTGTGATTCATCAACTTTCTCGCGGAGCATCGACAATTTTTCGCCCAATATACCCATCGCTGCCTTCGCCTTTCCTGTCACAACTTTATCGCTCTCAACCCGCATAAGCGCATCGATAATATCAAGCTCGTTATTTGACTGGTACGTTAAAAATCGCTCGAGGCTTGTTGCTCCAATCCCTCTAGTTGGTACATTTGCGATTCGACTAAAACTCATGCGATCATTTGGCTGATATATAAGCTTTAAATACGCAATTATGTCTTTAATTTCTTTGCGGTCATAAAACCGAACGCCGCCAATAATTTGGTAGGGGACGCGCATCTGAAGAAAGGCTCGTTCAAGTGTGTAACTTTGGGCGTTTGTTCGATAAAGTACGGCAAAATCATCGTAACGCCGTGCACCAATTGTCGCCTGCGATGAAATGCGATCGGCAACTTGCCGAGCCTCTTCTGCTTCATCGTATACACCATGTACCTGTACGGGCGCCCCTGGCCCTGTGGCCGTCCAAAGTTCTTTATCGGTACGTTCGGTATTTTTTGTAATAACCGCGTGGGCGGCTTCAAGTATATTTCCGGTACTGCGATAGTTTTGTTCAAGCTTTATGACGCTCGCACCTGGAAAATCTCGTTCAAAATTAAGAATATTCTTAAAATCAGCGCCGCGCCAACTGTAAATAGATTGCCAATCGTCACCGACAACACAAATATTTTGCGCATCGTTAACCAATAATTTTACTAATTGGTACTGGGCCGCGTTGGTGTCCTGATACTCATCAATGAGAATATATTCAAATTGTGCACGCCACTTTTCACGAATTTCTTTTTTATCGCGTAAAAGCCGGACCGCTTCAATTAGTAAGTCGTCAAAATCGAGTGCTTGGGCAGCTTTTCGACGCTTTTCGTATTCGCAATATACCTTAGCGACATTTTTTTGAAAAGGATAGTTAGCAGATGCTTCGTATTCGTCGGGGTCTTGCAATGCGTTTTTTGCTGATGATATTGCGCCACTCACTGCCGAAGCCTTCATATCCTTATCAGAGATTGAAAGCGACTTCATAACTTGTTTTACCAATCCCTGACGATCAGCCTCGTCGTAAATAACGAAGTTCCGGGGCACGTTAATTGCTGCGCCATCCATACGGAGAAGCCGAACACAAATACCATGAAACGTTCCCATCCACGGCATAAACGAACGGTCGTTTGGTTGCCCTAACAGCGACGCAAGTCGTTCGCGCATCTCACGAGCCGCTTTGTTAGTAAAAGTTACCGCTAAAATATGACTTGGCCATACTTTTTGTTCGGCAACCAGTAGGGCAATGCGGTGAGTCAGCGTTTTGGTTTTACCGCTTCCTGCACCCGCCAAAATTAAAAGCGGACCCGTTGTTGTAAGGGCCGCTTTTTGCTGTGCCTCGTTTAGTTCCCCAAGTAAATCCATTGTTCTTATTATAACCGAGATATACCTGCGGGGCTAGCTCCTAAAGCAGTGGAAGAACGAATAAGTAAAAAGCAACGCCTGCGCCTGCGCCTAAAATAACAAGCAAAA
>CAMPIW010000004.1 GCA_946886635.1 uncultured Candidatus Saccharibacteria bacterium
ACTACAGTCACGGCACCAGAGAAACTAATCGTATGGTTAAAACCCTGAAACGCGCCGGGGTGCGTTTTCATTGGCTCGGTCGTGCGCGTATGACCATATTTAGCGGACGTACGCATAATAAATGGTGTATTGCCGACGACATGGTGTTTACTTTTGGTGGGGTTAATTTATATGAAGGTGGAATTCAAAACAACGACTACATGTTCCACCTTAAAGATAAACAGTTAGCCGAACGTATTATCCAAGAACAAGTGCGCATTCAAAAAGCAGAAAGTCGCCAAAATAATTATCACAGCCTCGCTTATGAGCACGAAGATATGACCGTTCTTATTGACGGCGGCATTATTGGGCAATCAGTCATTTATCGCCGGGCAATCGAGCTATCTGAAAAAGCCGTGCATATTACCTTTGTCTCGCAGTATTGTCCGACCGGTAAATTGTCCCGAATTTTTAAAAACAAATCTGTAAAATTATATTTTAACCGTCCCCTTCAAGCCGAAGGGCTTAATCGTATTGTTATTCGATTTGGTGTTTTTGTGAGTGGATTAAAAACAAGCTACACACGCGCCCGCTACCTCCACGCAAAATGTATAATCTTTACCATGGAGGACGGATCGAAAGTTGCAATCACTGGTTCGCACAATTTTGCCTACACCGGAGTTCTCTTGGGAACAAGAGAAATTGCACTCGAAACACGTGATCCAAAAATAATTAGTCAGCTTGAGACTTTTATAAAAAAGGAAGTTGCTTAACGATCAAAATTATCAAGATACTCGCGTATCGATAGTGCCGCAGCCGCACCTTCACCAACCGCACTTGCAATTTGCATAGTTGCGCCACTTCTCACGTCGCCACTCGCAAATACACCTTCAAGTGCCGTTTCAAGTCGCTGATCTGTTTTAACAAGGCCGACTTCGTCCAATTCGACTCCGCTATTTGCCAAGAAATCAGTATTCGGTTTTAGGCCGACGAAAACAAACACGCCATCAACAGTAATCTCTTTGTTTTCGCCCTTTTCATTAACTTTTACACTCGTTACACGACCTTCTTCATTGATAACAATTTCGTCTGTAGTCGTTTCGAGGTGAACAGTCACCTTACCTTCATCGATATACTTTTGGAGGTCTTGTTGCAAAATTTCACTGGCCTTGATTGTACTACGGACAAGCAAATCAATATGACTTGCATAACGAGTCAAGAAGATTGTCTCTTGCAGTGCAGAGTTACCGCCACCAACCACAGCCAAAGTGCGTTCTCGGTAAAATGCACCGTCGCAGGTTGCGCAGTAGTGAACACCACGGCCATACGACTCTGCTTCACCAGGGACCTCTAGTTTTTTATAGTCACTTCCGGTAGCCACAAGTACGGCCTTCGCTTTTACATCTTGGCCATCGATGGTAATAATTTTGTATTTTCCATCTGTGCGAATTGCCGACGCATCCCCAAAATCAATCTGAGCACCAAATCGCTCGGCTTGTTTTTCTAGCTCACCAGCGAGCTTCATGCCTTCAACGCCGTCGGGGAAACCGGGGTAATTATCGACTTTGTCGGTAATAGCTGCCATGCCGCCAATGGTAGCTTTTTCGTACAGCACTGTATCAATATCTTCACGGGTGGTGTAAATAGCAGCAGCCAGAGCGCTCGGGCCGGCTCCAATCATTACTACATCTCGAATTTTTTCGTTCATTATTGAGCTCCTAGCCTTTTATCAAGATCAAGCAATTCCTGAGAAGGCATAATCGGTTCTGGCGTAGGAATAACGAGTAGAACGAATTTTAGTGGTGTATTTGGTGCGATGTTTTGATTGCCGGTTTCACCGTATGCTTGATCTGCAGGAATGGTTAATTCGCGAACTCCGCCAACCTTCATACCAACGACGCCCTTCGACCATCCTTCAATAACAGCACCTGGATATACCGTGAAGGGAGCTTTCAAGCTGTCTCCCTCAATTGATTGGTCAAAAATTTTACCGTCTGGAGTCCATCCAATGTAATACGCAGTAAACGTAGAGTTTTCATCAAGCTTCTCACCATCGCCCACAACTAAGTCTTCGGTTTTAAGCTCAGTGACACTCGCTGCATCAAACGTACCCACTCTTGAGGCGTACGGACTTAACGTATCGTAGTATTTGTCAGACAACTCCTTAGCCTGTTCTGATTGTTCGGCCCTATATTCTTCAATGAGCTGCGTGTAGCGCGCTTGTTCATTTTTTTGATTTTGGTTCGCTAAAATAATGATTACAAATGAACCAATTGTACCAACTGCCATAAATATGGCGATAATCCAAATTCCAATTCGTTGTCCTCGTGTTGCTGCCATTTTAAACTACCTTTCCGTCTGTCGCATGGATTACTTTATCAATTACTTTATTTACTACTTCGGTTACCTCGTCGTTTGTCATTGTTTTGTCGTATGAAGTAAGGCCAATTCGCACAGTGATGTTTTTCACATCACCCTCTTCGGGTTGATACATATCAAGTGGATACAGTGTCGTAATAAGCTCTGTGCTATCCAAAACTTCACGTGCCGGAGCCACGATTGCGGCATAGGTAACGCTTTGATTAACCTGGAAACAGATATCTCGTTCAGTACCAGGGTATTTACTCAGTGGACGATACTGAAAGCCAACCGCTGCTGCGCTTGCAGCTAGTACGTGCGGATTAATTTCAAATCCAGCCGTGTATTCAGGAGTTTTGAATGCTTTTTGAACTGATTTTTTAAACTCACCCACAATACCAAGTACTTCACCGGAAACACTGTCGCTTACAATCGCACTGCGCTTTGGTTCGTACGGTGCATACGCTGCATCAGTTTGGTCATCAAGCGGACGGTACGACGGAATAACACCTAGTACAGAAAGGGCGTATTCAAGCGTCCATTTTGCATCGTAATAAGCAGCACCCTTCGCCTTCGCATTAGTAATAACCAGCGCAATACTATCTCGCTCAACTGGAACGTTTTCGTCGGTCAACCCGTCAGACTTTTGATGTACCTTATTTGCCTCAAATAAAGCGAATGATTCATACCCAGTTTTTACATTTTGGAATATATTCGATAGAAGACTTGGCGTAAGGCTTTGGCGATAGTACTGTAAATCAGGGCTAATGCTATTTACCACTCGATACGCGTTATCGGTCGATTGACCAGCCTTTTTCATTATGTCGCCGTGAATAAAACTGTATGTAAGCACTTCGTTTGCGCCGGCACGAACAAGACTTTTTCGTACAGTCGATCGAAGTATATCAAACGAACTCGGAGAAACCGCTACGAAATCACGGTGAGGCAGCGTTAAGTTAATTGTATCGAAACCAGCCAACCGGCCAACTTCCTCAATAACGTCCTCTGTAATATGAATGTCTTGACGCCAATACGGTACAGTCACGATACCTTCAAGTTCTTCGAACCGTACATCAAACCCGACATTACGAAGCAAGTCAGCAATATCTTCAGTTGCAAACTGGGTGCCTAATACATCATTTACTTGAGCTTCTCGTATTTTTACAGTGATAGGTTCACGCGTACCTGGATAGTCCTGCACAACAGAACTCGTAACACGTCCGCCGGTGTATGTTTGCAGCATACTCACTGCTTCTTTTAATACAGGTGTACCAAGTAGTGCCGGAATACCCTTTGTAAAACGCGTTACTGCCTCCGAAAAAATACCATGACGCATTTGGCTTGAACGCATGTGGTAGAGGTCGAACGTTGCAACTTCTAACAATACGTTTTTTGTCGAATCATCAACCAATGTACTCTTTCCACCCATAATACCCGCTAGTCCGATAGCCGTATCTCCAGCTGCAATAACAATATCTGCTTCGTCGAGTGTTACTTCTTTACCGTCAAGCAATATAAGCTTTTCCTCGGCGCGAGCAAGTCGCACACGCACGGTAAAGTCATCGCCAGCGATCGCTTTAACCTTATCGTAATCGTAGGTGTGAGATGGCTGTCCTGTAAGAATCATAAGGTAGTTTGACACATCAACCGATGCATTAATTGGGCGCACGCCACTGCGAGCAAGATATGTTTGAAGTTGCACCGGTGACTGTGCTTTTTCATCGACGCCACTTAACACGATTGCCTGGAAACGGTCAGATAATGATGCGTCTTCGATAGTAATAGTTGGCGCTTCTGCGGTGCCGTCGTTTTCAATCGCGGCGTCAATTACCTCAAGCCAATCAGGAGTTTTGAACGGAAGGCCCTGAATACCTGCAACTTCGCGAGCAAAACCAATAACACCGAAAGCGTCAGGGCGATGCGTTAACGACTTATTTTCAATATCAAGCAAGTAGTCATTGAGTTCGTATAGTTCAGCAAACGAAGAGCCAGGTTCAGCATCTTTATCAATCACAAGAATACCGTCGTGCTCATCGTAGAGGTCAAGCTCTCTGGCGCTTGCAATCATACCATTGCTCATTGCGCCGCGGAGTGGCTTTGCCGCCAGTACAAACGGCTCTGCGTTATGGAATGTTTCAGGGACGATACTTCGGGGCGGAAGCCAAGCGACTAACATACCAGCTTTGACATTTGGTGCGCCACAAACAACTTGTACAAGACCGTTTTCATCGCGCTCAACATCTTGAACCACACCGCCGTCATCGATTTTTGTTACGTTAAGGTGGTCAGATCCTTCAAGAGGCCCACACTCAACAACTTTGACGACAATAACATCTTGATATTTTTCACCAATATCTTCAACGCTTTCAATTTCAACTAGCCGTGCGCCAATAAGTGTCGCAAGCTCGTCGACAGTTCCGGTAATGTCGGTGAATTTTTTTAACCAATTTACAGAAATGATCATGATGCAAATTTCCTTAAGAATGCTAGTTTGGCAGATTCGAAGTGGCGAAGGTCTTCAATGCCATATTTCAACATAACCAGCCGCTCAACGCCGCCGCCCCATGCGAAACCACGGTACTTGCTTGGATCAATTCCTGCTTCTTTTAAGACATTAGGGTGAATCATTCCGCAACCCAACATTTCAAGCCATTCACCTGGTTTTCCGCCAATGGCAGCTGGTTTTTCAATCGCAAATTCAAGGCCTGGTTCAACAAACGGGAAATAAGCAGGTTGTGTTTTTACGCGGAGTGCTTGGCCGTAATATGTTTCGAAAAAACTACGGAGAGTTCCCAGCATTTCACCAAGCGTAGCGTCTTTACTGACAAATACGCCTTCACACTGATAAAAAGTATGTTCGTGCGTGGCGTCAACATCCTCATTACGAAATACACGTCCATAGCTCACGGCAGCAATCTGTCCACCAGCTTCAAGTTTCACCTTACCATCTTTTAAAATGCGGTGTTGCATTGTAGAGGTGTGGGCCGGCGGAATAAAACCTTCTTCGGTACGGAATGTATCGTACCCATCGCGAGCTGGGTGGTCTTCGGGAAAGTTTAGTGCACCAAACATGTGGTGATCGTCGTCGATTTGACGAGATTCAATAGCATCGAACCCCATACGAGTAAAAATATTTACAACTTCTTCAAGCTCTTTTGTTAGTGGGTGTTGCGTACCTTGTGCGGTAGGAAGCAGTTGTGGTTTTTGTGCATTTACATCCCAGGGAGCAGTTACATCAATTGACGTAACATCTGCCGATTCAAGTTCATTTTCACGCGCCTCAACAGCCGCCTCAATTGCCAACTTTACCTCGTTCACTTGCTTACCAAATGCACCACGCTCTTCAGGCGGCAACGAACCAATACCGCTATACATTTCGCGGATTTCGGTTGCTTTTAAAATTTCACGAGGGGAATCGCTTGAAGCAATTCTCTCAAGCAAGGACTGTTTTATTCCCTTAACATCGTACGTCGGCATAATTACTATTCATTATACGCTAGAACTAGCGTAGGTGCGAGTAAAAATTTCGTATCGTTACATTGTTGCGATAATAAGCCACACAATAGCAACAATAATGGCAATGGCAATGAGTACCCACACCCAGGCGAGGCTTGATGTCGACTTCGTATTACGAAGATATGCCGAATCAGTTACGCCGTCGGGCCGTTCTGCTTCAAGGGCTTTTTTCTTAGCCCGTTCTTGTAGTTCTTTAGCAAGTCGGTCTTGCAGATCTGAACGTGTCTCGTTTTGTTTCATAAATAAACTCATACTCTTACTATACCACTTCGGGTATTGCACCTTTGTGTTTATGGTATACTGGGGGTGTTTACTATAAGGAGGGAAGCATATGGCTACTAAGAAGGCCACTACCACAAAAAAGAAAGCTCCCGTGAAGAAGACTAGCACTTCTTCAGCGGCGACTAAAACGACTGTCAAGACTGTTCCTGCTACGGCAAAGAGGCAAAGTCTTGGCCAGCACATCGAAAGCTCATTATTGTCAGGTAACCTCTGGCGTGCACTCGGTGCCGAATTCCTCGGTACTTTCTTGCTTGCTGCTGTTATCATCGCAGGACAGGGTCAACCGATCTTTGTACTGTTCGGACTTGTAGGTATCGTACTACTTGTAGGTTCAATCTCAGGTGCACACGTTAACCCAGCAGTCACCATTGGTGCCTGGGCAACCCGTCGCATTGGATGGCTTCGTGCTATCGGTTACATTTTTGTACAGTTCCTTGGTGCTGCTGTAGCGTACTTTGTACTATCGGCATTCCTTGGTGGTGCAACTCAGCCAAGCGCTGAACAACAAGCGTTCGGTCAATCTGCAGCTGCTCTATTCCAAGCTGCTGATATTACCGCGCTAACCGGTAAAGAATGGTTTATCTTCTTTGCTGAATTGCTTGGTGCTGCAATCCTTGGTTTTGCATACGCATCAACAACTCGTGCAAAAGATACACTTTCATCTGCATTCGCAATTGGTCTTGGTATCTTCATCGCATTGATGGTTGGTATCACTGTTACTGGTTACGTAGCAGCAAGCAGTATCTTAAACCCAGCAATCGCCCTATCGCTTCAAGCGTACAGCGGTCTTTGGGCATACATCATCTACGGCCTTGGCGCTGCAGTTGGTGGAGTTATCGGTTTCATCCTTCACGATCTTCTTCGTGGACGAGACCGCGTATAGTTCTAAAGCTAGAATCAAAAACCCCGCTGTACGAAGCGGGGTTTTTATTTTGTATTTATTCTTCTTGCTGTGGCTTGTCGATAAGCAGCGGTTCAATGCTTTTGTTACCGCCTGCTATCTTTGTTACGTCAGTATCAATTTTATTAAGTTCTTTATGTGCGTTATTGTAGTGGCCAACTGTCGTCCCGAGAGACTTACCGAGTTTATCCATATAACTATCAAACCCGGCTATATGGCGCCCTAGCTTACCAACCTGTATTTGGATATCTTTTGCCTGTTCTTCAATTTGAAGACTCCTCAGGCCCTGAAGTACCGTTTGAAGATAGGCCATGAAACTTGTTGGGCTGACAATAATAACTTTTTTCTCGCGGAAGGCGTATTCAATAAGGTCACGAGCACTCGAACCTGTTCCGACATCGCCAATAAGCAGGTCATAATATAGCGACTCACTAGGGATAAACATAAAAGCGAAATCCATAGTGCCTTCAGCGGGCAGGATGTATTTGCTCGTTTCGTCGATGCGCGCTTTAAGGTCGTTACGGACCTTCTTTAAGTATTCTTCGCGTTCAGACTTTGTTTGCGTCGAAACCATGCGATTATAGTTTTCGAGGCTGAATTTACTGTCGATAGGCAGTAACAACCCCTTATCTAGAACAATAACTGCATCGGCAATTACACCGCCCTTAAAGCTGTGCTGCATCTTATAATTTTTAGTAGGCAGCATATTTGTAAGGACCGATTCCAGGTAATACTCGCCAAACACACCGCGTTGTTTTGGATTTTGCAAAACATTTTGAAGTGTCTTGAGTTCATCGGCCACGTCAACAACCCGACGATTCGTTTCATCAAGCTTTGTAAGGCGCTGCGATACATCACCAACTAATTTCATACTTTCGGTGAGCTGTTTCTGCATAGAGGTTTGCATAGTTGCCGAGTTACGCTCAAGCTTATCACCTAGCGAAGTTTGAAGTGTTGTAATTGTACGGTTTAGCTCGGTAACATCAGCTTTAAGCATCTCTACCCCGCCGTTTTGTTTTAAATCACGCAGTCGTTGACTCATAATAAATAACAGCGCACCCAAAACCGCCGCTACTACCAAAAGAATAATAAGTACCACCGTATCCATATGTACCTAGTATACCACTAGGGTCGACTTTTACCCCTATAAGATAATGATGAGGCGAATACCGACAACAATAAGGGCTGCGAGTGTTAGTGCAGCTGCAAGCCACTGAATGCGCGCAATCATCGAGAATAAGCCATAGCTTGCGGTGTAAAAGAAGAGCGCCCATAGCAATGTTACCCACCACGCAAGACCATTGACCATACTACCCAAATCCCAAAGTAGAATCATCGTTGCAACGGCAATGATAATAGGTCGAGGCTGTAAATAACGAACAAGTAAAAACGTACCTGCAACCGCTACGAGAACCGCTGCAATACTCCCACTGACACCAATAGAGTTCACGCATGCAGTGGCAGTTGAAAGGTCTCGACAAGCAATTGGTTCAACAACGTACTGACGGATAATAGCGGTTAAAATCCACCAAAGAAGGCCCGTCGCAAGCCCGATATAAATAATTCTACCTTTTACCCACCACGGTTCAACTATGATTTGTTGCTGGCTTTGAATTACTTTTGCCATGACCGTGCACCTCCTGTTTTCTTGGTACGTTACTGTACCATAAAGCACCTACCAGCGCAATTCCGACGCCGCCAATTACATCGAGTGGTGTATGAACAAGCGCTAATACACGGCCGATACAAATTAATACAACAAACCCCGCCAAAAGCAGTGATACTTTTTTCATACGTGTTTCAAACCACACCGCACAGGTAATAGCTGTTACAAATAACGCATGGTCTGATGGGAACCCGGGGTTATTAAGAAACGAAGCACCTGCATCAACCCCAAGTATTTCAAAAGGACGAAGACTTGCTGGCTGATAAATAGAGCCGATAAATTTCGCAAGCAAATATGCGGTGAGCCCTGCCATTAAAATACGGCAGTACGCTTCAAATCGATGGCCCTTAGGAACCTTAAACAGAAGCGCCCATGCACCAATTAAAATAACCGGAATCACGGCCGCATCGGCAATAAGTCGAATGATAATTTCGCTTGTCATATAGATTTAGTATACTCTAATTATCATTTGTTACATTTTGCTTCAGTATTTAATAAAAAAGTCATAAAGTTAGCGTAAATTTAGATATATAAGTAATCGGGGGTGGGTATGAAAGTTCTTGCGATAGAAGATAATCCTAGACTTGCAATAAAACTTAGGCAGCAATTACGTCAATGGTATCTTGTCGAAATAGCAACATCAGGAGATGAAGGGCTCAGAGAAGTAGCTACGAATTCTTTCGATATCGTCCTTCTCGATCTCGGCCTACCAGATGTTCCTGGACTTGAGGTGTGTAGACAAATACGATCGATTT
Source organism: uncultured Candidatus Saccharibacteria bacterium (assembly GCA_946886635.1). The sequence goes on from CAMPIW010000004.1 coordinate 9,458, forward strand.
CAAAAGACATACCTATACTTGTAGTAACTGGTGTGGATACAGCTGAAAGTCGCGTCGAACTTCTTGACAGCGGAGCTGATGATTATATTACTAAACCATTTAATGTCCCCGAACTTCGTTCGCGAATTAACGCACTCGCTCGGAGACGAACACGTGGCACAAGCGACGAAGAGATTACAATCGGCGACCTAACAATTAATTCGGCTCGGCGCACCGTTGTTCGCTCGGGTTTATCTATAGCACTTCGCAGAAAAGAATTCGACATTCTCGAATATCTTGCCACCCAACCTGGTCGCATTATGTCGCGACAAATGATTATTAATCATGTATGGGCCTCAACAAGCGCAAGTTGGGTTGGCTCGGTCGACGTCCATATAAAACAGCTAAGAGACAAGGTAGACAAACCCTTCTCTTATCCGCTCATCAAAACTTCCTACGGTGTCGGGTACACAATTACTATTCCCATTAACCAAAAGCTCGAGAGGCCGTGATGGCAATGCCTCCTATCACCCTCTCCATCCGGACCACTACACTCATTCTTCGCAGCACCATCCTTTTTTTCTTTTTACTAAGCATCTTACTGGGCATATATTACGGCTCACGTGATCCCTCCTGGCTCAATAACTATGCCTGGATGCTAGTTGTTGCTGGTTTCATCTATCTAGCGGTAACCCAAATCCTACTCCATAAAAGGCAGCTTTTCGTTATAAATTGGATGCTCATATTATTCTATATTTCTTTAGCGTTTTGTATTTTATTAGGCCGAGGTATCAATGCACCATTGGGCATTCTATGTATTAGTTTTGCAGTGATTTTACCGGTTTTACTGCTCAATGCTCGTTCAATTGTACCCATTGCTGGTCTATCAATTGTCATGCTGTTTCTCGTTCAGTTTCTTCATAATACCGGTGTTCCATCGTTAACACTCCAAAACCCCTCACTAGAATCAACTTACTGGGACGCAGCTATTCACTCAACCATTCTGTCTATTTTAGCGCTCGTATCTTGGGTCGCTGGTACTCAATATGAAAAAAATCTACTACGCGCCTTAGATGCTGAAGTAGCGCTCCAACAACGAGCTGTCGACCTTGCGGCTAAACTAGATGAAGAGTCCGCCACTCTTCGACACGCCCAAATGGATCAAATACACCATCTTCACAAATTTGCCGTCCTTGGGCAGTCAACTGCCGCGACACTCCACGAACTATCCAATCACTTGAGCGTACTCAACCTCGATATTGATAACCTCAAACAACAGCACCGTAACTCAAAAGCGATCTCTAACGCCGAAGAGGGCATTGACCATATTAATGAAATGGTTCGCCAAGCAAGAAAACAACTTACGTCGTACGAAAATGTCGAACAGTTTAGCGTACATACTATTGTTAACCAAAGTCTCGATGATTTATTGTCTAAATTTGAACTCCATAACGTCAAACTTGTTAAAAAAATCAGGCTAAACAGTGATCATACTGTTTTAGGTAGCCCATTTGCATTAGCGCAGATTATTACAATACTTCTTAATAATGCGTTTGATGCTTGTAAAAGCAATCGAAACCCCTGTGTAACCATAGAGGTGCGTCAGCTGAGCTCAAAGCTGACAATATCGGTACTCGATAACGGTGACGGTATTCATCCCACAATGGTCGACTCATTATTCAACCCAGTCACCAGTAAAAAACCAACCGGCCTAGGCGTTGGCCTTTTTATTGCCCAAAACCTCGCAAAAGATCAGTTCGACGCCTCAATTTCACTAAAATCAAACGTAAGTGGTGCGCACTTTATTGTAGAAATCCCAAAAACATCAACTTAATAAGCCTGAAAGATACTTCGACACAGACTTTGCATACCCACCAGTTACTTCATGCCCAGCGTTCAATCGAGTTGCAGTAACATTCGTCTTACTTTTCGCAAGTGTTGTAATGTGTTTTTTAATCACTACCGGATCAAACGCGCCGTAGAAAATATCTATCGGTACCTTCAGCGTCGCCACATCTTGTAATGACGTCTGGTTGATAATGCTCGATTCAAGCGCCGCAATATATGAACCAACGTTGTCGCTCGTAATAGTGAGTGTTTTATTAGCAAGTCCCAACTTTACAGCAGTTGTCGAAAATTTCGTAAGTTGCTCTGGATATTTTTTAGCAACAGTATACATAGTTTTTAGCATGTCATCGGTTGACTTAATTTTCTTCGTAGTACTATGCGGGTTATAAAAGGGTGGACTACAAAGCACGAGCCGCTTTAAAACAATTGAGTAGCGCTTAGCGATCTCAATCGATACCAACGCCCCAAGTGAATGTCCTACTATTATCGGCTGTTGTACTAAACGAAGCCCAATTAAAGTTAATGCTACCGAACGAGCCTGCGTTTTTGCACTATAAATAGCCCACGTTGGCTTTGGTGACTCTCCAAAGCCCAATAAATCAATTCCAATAACCCGTACATCATTTGGCAACCCCGCTACTGCCTCATCCCACGAATGAAGCGTATTGCCAATACCATGGATTAAAACGTACGTTGCTTTTGGCTTTTTAGGAGATTTGAATTCGTGTACGTTAAGCGTGTAAGGGATTTTTAGATAGCGGTGGGCTATATCAAACAAGTTCATTCGTAATCGCATACCTCACTCCCTCATCATAGAACGGCCGGAGCGTTACGTTGTCTAAAAGAGTATCTATCGGCACCCAAGCATAATCGGCGTGCTCCCAGCTTACCGTCACCTCGGGAGTATGGTTTAAATGAAGAACATACAGAAACTTCGTCACTGATTTATTCTTTTTTGGATAGAATTCCGTTCTCGTAAACGCCAGTTTAAATTGAGTATTATCGCTATCGATATTCGCCTCTTCCTTCAGTTCGCGTTGAACTGCAATAAGCTCCGTTTCACCTGGATCTACCATTCCTC
>CAMPIW010000005.1 GCA_946886635.1 uncultured Candidatus Saccharibacteria bacterium
TAATACGCTCGACGTCATCACCAAAGAATTCAATGCGGTAAGCAACATCGCTCCCAGCTGGGAAGACATCCACAATGTCACCCTTAACGCGGAAAGTACCACGATGAAAATCAATATCGTTTCGTTGGTATTGAATGTCGGTAAGCTGACGAACAAATTTATCTTGTTGACGCCGTTCACCACGCGATACCTTAATCGACATTTCTGCGTAATCATCGGGTGAGCCGATACCATAAATACAACTGACACTCGCAACAATAATTGTGTCGCGCCGTGTAAGAAGCGCCGAAGTCGCCGCATGGCGTAACCTATCGATTTCGTCATTAATTTTACTATCTTTTTCAATATAGGTATCGCTACTAGCAATATAGGCTTCAGGTTGATAGTAATCGAAATAACTAACGAAATAATGCACTTCGTTGTCTGGGAAGAACGATTTAAACTCACTGTATAGCTGCGCGGCAAGTGTTTTGTTGTGCGCTAAGATAAGCGTGGGTACCTGGCGATTCTCAATAATATTAGCCATGGTAAAGGTTTTACCAGAACCAGTTACACCAAGGAGTGTTTGCTCACGTTCGCCCTTTTTTAGCCCATCGACAAGTTGAGCAATAGCCGTCGGCTGGTCACCGGTAGGCTGATACGAAGACGAAAGGACAAAACGCTGCTCCATCCCTTCTAGTATACGCTAGTTCATTTTCTTTAGCAGACTAAATGCATCACTGAACGATTTCTGGTAAGCCTGGAGCTTTGCCTCGTCGCTTGTACAGGTTGAAGATTCGAGTGAAAGACCGTATTTTGTTTCCTCTACGGTCGTCGTTTTCGTGAGTGTGGTACTTTCATTGCTATCCGGATTAGCTAGAATTGAGGCAAAAGCACCTTCGTCATTGGTACACTTTGTGCCAATAAGCGTAGGGCTGCGAAATTCCACATACCGGGTGCCATTAGCAGTACGAAGCACTTCGTATTCAAAGCCACCACTACCCTTAACGTACGACACCGTCAGTTCCATAGGCTCAATGTCAATCGTGTTCACCGTAGCAGGATCGAGCTCTGGCTCGGAAGTGATTGTAGTTTCTTCGTTTGGAGTTTCCAAATCGACACTCTCGACGCTAGTATCCATTTCTTCGGCGGGCATATCATTTGATACGTCCGTGCTTGAACTCGATGTTTCTTGCTGGACGAGTGGGTCGGGGTTCGTGTTGAACACGCGAATTAACACAATCGTTCCAATAGCGACCAACAAGATTGTTAATACCGCCAAACTAATAGTTAGTGCCCGATTGTGTTTACGCTGTACCATCTCACCTCACAGAGTTAGTTACCTTAAGCATAGCTATTCATCGCTACGATGTAAAGCTTTTGGTTATTTATTCTCTTTTTGATACGACTCGTTGATGTAATCAATGATTTCATCGTAGTTGTCATAAATACGGTATAGTTCGGTTTCTTCAAAAGTAATTGTCTGGAACCTGTCGAGCATCACTTCACGAATTGCTGCATCAAACGGACGCCAGAAATCGCTTCCTACTAAAATAATTGGCGCTTTTTCAATTTTACGCGTTTGCATGAGTGCTAATATTTCAAATAGTTCGTCGAAAGTACCAAATCCACCAGGGAAATACACGAATGCGCTTGAGTCGAGCGTCATCGAGACCTTGCGCCCAAAGAAGTGTTTAAAGGTGAAGTTTTCGGTTGTATATTCGTTCAATGATTGTTCGTGTGGCAATAGAATATTGAGACCGATAGAAGCTCCCCCTGCTTCATATGCACCGCGGTTCGACGCTTCCATAACACCGTGGCCGCCACCAGTGATAACGGCGTATCCCTGGCGAGCCAAACGAGCCGAAAGGTCGTAAGCACCCATAGTAATACTATCGTCCTGAGGCTTTCGTGCCGATCCAAATACTGTGACCGTTTTTTCATATTTAGCCAAAATACTAAATGCTTGTTCAAACTCATCAACAACAGTTTCGAGACGGTCTTCAGCGGCTGCAATAAGTCGCTCTCGAATTAGGAGGTTCTTTTTGGTGCGATCTTTTCTAATTTTCGATGTTTTGTGTTGCTGAGGCTTCACTACTGGAAGTGTTTCAGGAGCAATCATGTCGTTATCAAGCTGAGAGAGCACTTGATCGGCGAGGTTTTTGAAGCCCATGTAGCGGACAAAAATTTCATTCCATAGACTCTCACGGAAGTGGTATGCATAGCGACCTGAATATGGTTCTTTGTTTGAATAAGCGAAACTGACATCAAATAAGTTAAAGGCAACCGGGAAACCGTCGTAATTTAACGCAACATAGTCACGATCTTTCCAAAACATAAGTTCAGGGTCGATTTCGAACAATAGATCCTCTGCACGTCGCCAGTGAAGATCTTCGGGCTGAACGTGCGGTTCAAAAGCAACGCTGTCGATTGAATCTTCTTTGTGCTTACCGAGGTAGCGTTGGATAACGCGCCAATGAATACGCTTCCCTACCATTTGACTGCCCGTACCTGGGTCGGCAATAAGCGTTTCAACGACTGTCTTACCAAAGTTTGGCTTTTTACTCTTCATTTTAAAGAAAGTTGAATAGAGTTTTACTTCGTTCATGTAGTGGAAAAGGAGAGGAAGCGTTTTAAGCGCGAGTCCACGCATTTTACGAACGTGCATTGGTACAACAACGATTATTCCCATTTCTTTGGTGTGCGTTACGTTGTGGAGCTTCTTTTGTACAAAGTGCGCCGCAAGATCAACGTACTTGTCGTGATCCATTTGAATAATACGTAGGTCACGCTCTTCGTAATCTTCTGGGGTAACTTGCTTAAATAGTTCGTTATACTCAGTTAACCACTCGGCACCCTCCGAGAAACGGAGTGCCGTGTAAATTTCATCGAAGTCTTCACCTTCAAACATTTTTTCAACATCATCATAGCCAAGCTTTTTCATAAGTTGCTTTGGTGGCATTTTGCGAAGAAGGTCTTTTGCTTTATCGTGCTTTAGCACAAATACTCTGCGATTAAACTTTACCTTATTGGCAGCATCAATCATAAATGGTACAAGGTATTTTACTTCCTCGGAACGCGATTCATCAGCACCAATAATTCGTACAAGACGCTTGATATCAGACTCAACGCGTCCAAGCAGTGCGTGATACACCTCTTGGCCGGTTGCAGCAGCGGGCACCAAGTTAAGCGCACGAAGATTCTCGTGTGCCATTGCAGTAATATCGCCAATTAATTTGGTGTCTGCACCACTTCGACCACTTACGTCTTCAAGTTGATGCAGCGCCTGCGTAAAAATCGGCTCCTCCGCATCTAATAAATCACTAAGAAATTTTGCCATTATTAATACTCCTTCTCTGTAAGTGGCATGTCGTGCAACGCAACACCTTTATGTAAAATACCTTCTTTTGCACCAATAAACTGAACGACTGATGTTGAGTTGGCACTTGCGAAAATGATCGAATCTTTTAACGACTGACTCTGCGAATACGCACTCAAAAAGCCAGAACCAAATGCATCACCAGCGCCAGTGCGGTCAAGTACAGGAACATCCTCGTACATACCAGCAGATACAATGGTTTTACCGTCGGTCGCAACGACGCCATTAGGGCCATCGCTCACCACGACAACGGGTACATAATTTGTTGCGTGTCGTGCTAACTCTTCAGAAGTTGAGCCTTCAACAATTTTCGCAGCCTCTTCTTTGTTAACGATAAGCACGTCAACATTTTCAAGAAGCGCCCGAAGTTTATCGGGTTCTGTTAGCTCTGCTTCGCCGGGATTGAATGCAATTTTTACATTTGCCGCTACTGCTTTTTCAAATATGACATCAAGCGCCTCCATCGCACCAGCAAACGATGAAATATAGAGCCAATCAAGACCATCGAAATTTACATTTGCATAGTCTTCTGGGGTATGTGAGTTTGCCGCACCGCGATACACCAAAATGGTTCGTTCACCATTATCTGCTAATAAGATTGTAGAATACTGAGTTCCAAGGTTCTCGTGATAGATCACGCGTTCGGTGTTTACATTCTCGCGGTCTAGCTCTTCAAGCACGCCGTGTGCCGCCACATCATTGCCAATTTTGCCAATAAAACTACTGTCGATATTTTGACGAGCAAATGTAACCGATGCGTTCGTTGCGCCTCCACCGGTTGCAAAACGTACTGTATCAACGGTAATTTTTGCCCCCAATTTAAAATCCTGTGTAAATTCTTCCATATACTCATTGGTACGTGGATCGAGCTGGGCACGTATACCCTTGCCTGACACAAAAACGTCTTGTGAGGCAGCCCCTAAAGCGCATATTCTAACCATATGCATTATCATACCCCATCTGGTATACTAATGACAAATGTCAAACCTTCATAAATTACACAGCCCGTTCAAACAGAGCCCATGGCTCGATAATTTAAGTCGTGACCTTATCCATTCTGGAGGACTTCACAGTTACGTCGAGAAAGGAATTCGTGGCATTACCTCTAATCCAACCATTCTCGAGCGCGCTATCACAAATAGCACTCTTTACGACGAACAGATCAAACGCTTGGCCTATGAGGGCAAGTCGACCGAAGAGATCTATTGGAAGATTATCATCGACGATATTAAATCTGCTACCGACATTCTTCTACCTGTTTGGAACGAAAGCAAAGGTGAAGACGGCTACGTCTCACTTGAAGTTTCGCCAACCCTTGCACACAATGCCGAAGAAACACTCAACCAAGCGCGGTGGCTGTGGTCAGAAATAAACGCGAAAAACTTAATGATTAAAGTTCCCGCTACCGACGAATGTATTCCAGTGATTCACACACTATTAAGTGAAGGTGTGAATGTGAATGTTACGCTTATATTTAGCTTGTCTGACTATCAAAAAATTGCCGAGGCACATGCTTCAACGCACCTTGTTGGCGATGAGAACCCTGCACGAAGTGTGGCGTCGTTCTTTATTAGTCGCATCGATAGCGAGGTCGACAACCGGCTTAACGCCATTGGCACACCTGAGGCTCTTGCGCTTCGCGGCAAAGCAGCAGTATCTCAAGCGCGCCTTGCCTACGATATTTTTCTTGAAACATTCGCCAAGGCAGTTGTTCTTGAACCTACCCAGCCAGCTCTTCAAAGGCTTCTTTGGGCTTCAACATCTACTAAGAATCCCGAGTACAACGACCTCCTCTACGTAACAAGCCTTATTGCACCGTACACGGTCAATACGCTCCCTGAAGATACAATTACAAACATTATTGATCATCTTCCCGAAGATGTTAAAAGCATAAGCCTTGTAGACCTTAAAGAAGCTCTTACGACAACCGAAGCACTTCGTGCCGTTGGTATCGACTTTAACGATGTCGACCGCGTACTCGAGCAAGAGGGTGTTAAAAAATTCCAAGAATCATTTACAACGCTCCTTCAAGCAATCGAATCGAAAAAATAATACTAGAGGACTGCCTTGTCGGCAGATCCGAAGGCATCAATTTTCTCTTCAACAACAGCTTGAACTGCCTGTCGGACCGGCTCCATAATTTTCACAACTGCAAATTGTTCGGGATTATCAGCCAAAACTTTTTCTAAACCAGTACGGAAAGCAAAACGCATATCGCTATTAATGTTTACTTTACTTACACCAATTTTTGCCGCTTCAGCAAAGTAATGGGCCGGCGTACCGCTTCCGCCGTGGAGGCTAATTTGCACACCAATTGCGTCACGAATCTGTTGCAGTAATTCGAGGTCGAGCTCTTTAGGGACCGGATACTTACCGTGTAAATTGCCCACAGCTGCTGCAAACGTATCAATGCCGGTTGCATCAACAAACGCCTTAGCACCTTCTGGCGTGCTAAATGTTTTCTTAATTTCATCGTAGTCAAAAGCTTCGGTGTGGAAATTTGAAGAGCCGCCGAAATAGTGTGGTTCGCTTTCAACGAGTGCGCCAGTAAACTTTGCGTACTCAACCACTTCACGAGTTGCTCGGATAATTTCATCGTCGGTTGCATCGTGATTTGCTTGTGAGATATCGATATGAATAAACTCAAACCCCGCATCAACGCCTTCTTTCGCAGCCTCAACAGAAGGGCTGTGGTCAAGGTTAATGTACATCTCAATACCGTATTCAGCTTTGTAGTTATCAACCATGTCACGTATATTTTCTGCACCTATGGCAGAGATTTCGTCGTTCGTCACCTCAACAAGAACTGGCGCGTTTTTCTTTTGAGCGGCTCTTGCTATTGCAATGAGTGTGTCCTGGTTATCAACATTAAAAGCACCGACAGCAAAGCCTTGTTGACGACTACGCTGCATCAAATGTCGCGCACGTAATGTGTTATCCCTAATTTGTGTGATAGTTAATCCCATATTCCCCCTTAAAAATCCTGATGATATTTTGGCATTTTTTCAATAAAGCCTTCGATAGTACTTACGAGCTTTTCGCCGGACAGCCCAAAATATTCCATGAGTTCACTCGGTGCACCCGATTCTCCAAAGCGATCGTTAATGCCAATACGCTTTATCGGCATTGGTAGTGTGTCGGTCAAAAACTCAGCTACTGCGCTTCCAAAACCGCCGGCAGCTTGCGCCTCTTCGGCTGTAACAACGCGCCCAGTCTTTTTTGCACTTGCAAGGAGTGTGTCGTGATCGAGTGGCTTAATTGTTGGTACGTGCACCACTTCGGCATGAATACCCTTCGTTTCAAGTATTTTTGCCGCCACTAGTAATTGGTAGGTCATTGTACCGGTACCAAACAGTGATACATCAGTACCCTCCTTCAATACATATGCTTTACCAAGTTCAAATGGAGAATCAGCGGTGCTGAAAATGGGCGTTTTTTCTCGGGCCAAGCGCAGATAAGTCGGTTTGCCGTTTTCAGCTATAGCAAGTGTTGCTTTCTCGGCCTCAAGGCTATCACCAGGCGCTACAACAACCATATTAGGGAGTACGCGCATTAAAGCAATGTCCTCGAGCATTTGGTGGGTTGCACCGTCCGGACCAACACTGACACCAGCGTGCGAACCGACAATTTTAACCGGTTGGTCATTAAGCGTTACGGTTGTACGAATTTGTTCCCAGTTTCTTCCTGGGCTAAATGCTGCATAGCTACTGGTAAACGGAATCTTTCCTGCTCGCGCCAAGCCACTCGCAACTGTTACAAGGTTTTGTTCAGCAATACCAATTTCGATAAAACGCTTTGGAAATGCGTCGCGAAAAATGTGCATTTGGGTGCTTTCGGTTAAGTCTGCGCAAAGAGCAACGATGCGTTCGTTACTTTCTCCCGCAACCTTTAAACCACGTCCAAAACCAGCACGAATCGGCTCAAGCTCGACATCTTTGTTATATAGCATTGGATTTAGTGGGTAATTCATACACCTGCCCCTTCATGAGTAATTTTACCACCAAGTGTTCGTAAGTCTTCAAGAGCTTCCTTTGCTTGATCGGCGTTTGGCGGTATACCGTGCCATTTATAGTTATACTCCATGAAATCAACACCCTTGCCCGGGATAGTGTGACAAATAACAACTGTCGGTCGGTGCGTAATAGCGCGACCCTGGCTCGCAGCGTCAATAATACTTTCAATGTTGTGTCCATCAATTTCAAGCACGTGCCAACCGAATGACTCCCACTTACCCCTCAAGCTTTCGAGCGGCATGACATCTTCGGTGGTACCATCGATTTGAATATTATTTCGATCAACAAAGGCCACTAACTGCGAGAGTTTATTTTTGCCAGCAAACATGGCCGCTTCCCAAATATTACCCTCGTTCAACTCACCGTCTCCCATAACGACATATACAAAACGGCGTGGATTTTCGTCAAGATACTGCAAACTATACGCGTATCCGGCTGCTTGAGAAAGACCACTCCCCAGTGGACCGCTGGTATTCTCTAAACCTGGTAACTTTTCGCGCTCGGGGTGTCCTTGCAAGCGACTACCAAATTTACGAAGCGTTGAGAGTTCGGTTTTGTCAAAAAAACCAGCCTCGGCCATTGCCGCGTACTGCACAGGAACACAGTGACCATTACTAAGGAAAAATACATCGCGATCTTCCCATTCGGGCTCTTCGGGACGAATATTCATGATATCGAAGTACAGTGCCGAGAAAATATCAGCCAAGCCTAGTGGACCCGCGCTGTGACCACTCCCCGCCGCTTCAAGCATCTTAATAATATCTTTGCGAATATCATTCGCCTTCTGTTCGAGTTGTATCGTCGTTAGCTTGCCCACCCTAAATCACTCCGTGCTTATTAATTTCTTTTACTAATTGGTTGTATGTATCCGATGGATTGGTCGCACTTGACATCTCTCCACCAACATTAAGGACATCCACACCTCCTTGGGTAATTGTGTAAGCATTCTCTATTTTAATGCCGCCATCCCAGCCAATTTCAACGTCAGGTTTAATTTTTTTTATGAGACGTATTTTCTCGAGCTGCATCATACTTGCAGTGCCGCCAAATTTACCTAAATCACCCGAAAAAATCATAACGTGATCAGCGGCTTGAATTGCAGCTTGAACAGTTGCCGGAACTGTTGTTTTTAATAGCGCTACACCAGCTTTAATGCCCGCCTGCTTTAATGCCGCTAAATGAGGAACGATATCTTCTTGCGCTTCGGCATGTAAAATTACCATGCTTGGCTTTAATTTCATAAGTTGTCCTAAATGCTCAGAAGGTCGAGAAACCATAGCATGGATATCGACCTCCCAACCTTCAGGCCAAGACAGTTGTGCAGGGTTTAACAAAAATGTAGGTGCAAATTCACCATCGCTAATATCAATATGCACCCGTCGTGCAAACGCCTGGTACTTCCCCGTTGTTTCGCGGAATTGCTCGACCGTTTCGGCCATGATCGTAGGAACAATCATACCCATTAGCCTAATTCGTCCAGTTCTGCGTTACGCCGCCTAAAACGGGTCGCGTCGGCGAACGCAGTATTAAGCCAGGTTTCAATAATACCTTCCCAAACGCCAACGTCGTTACCAACGATACGAGCCGGCAAACAAAGTACATTACTATCATTATCGTACCGTGTCATTTTTGCTTCAAAAGCATCCCAAATAACGCTAGCACGAATACCCTTAAAGCGGTTTGCCGCCATGGCAACGCCCTGGCCACCGCCACAAATCAAAATTCCACGCGGGTCAGCTTCGTGTGAACCCAGAATCTTCAGTGCTGCAGCCTGAGCAAAAACCGGGAAATCATCAGTAGGATCAAGTGTTTTGCCACCAACGTCTTCAACATCGTAGCCACGCTTAACAAGATAAGCAAACACCTGCTCCTTTAAATGAAACCCCTGATGATCCGCACCCAAGTAAATCTTCATATGTTATCTTCAAGTATAAGCGTTTTAGCCTTGAGAGTGCAAGCTCTTAGATATATCTGCTACTAATTCAATGAGACGATTTGAATAACCCCACTCGTTGTCGTACCACACCATAACCTTTGCAAGGTTACCGCCAACTACTTTTGTAAGCAATAGGTCAACAACACCTGAGTGGCTATTGCCGATGTAGTCACGGCTCACAAGTGGCTCTTCACTCACACCAAGGATACCTCTGTAGTATGGTTCAGCGGCTGCTTTTTTAAATGCAGCGTTAATTTCTTCAACAGTCACATCGCGCTCAAGCAGTACTGTAATGTCACTGATTGAAACAACCGGGGTTGGGACACGGATACTTAAGCCGTCAAACTTACCTTCAAGCTGCGGAAGCGTCTTTGTGACAGCGATTGCAGCACCAGTTGTAGTGGGAACGATGTTCTCGGCTGCATTACGACCTTCACGCAGGTCTTTAGCCGGCGCATCTTGAAGCGCCTGGCTTGCAGTATAGCTGTGAACAGTAGTAAGAAGCGATTTTTGCACACCGAACTCGGCATCAAGAACGGCCATAACAGCTCCGAGTGAATTAGTGGTACAGCTTGCGTTACTAATAACGTGACTTGCGCCTTCAACTTTGTCTTCATTTGCTCCGAGGACAATAGTATCGACCCCTTCACTTTTTGTTGGGCCACTAATAACAACACGCTTTGCACCAGCGGCAATGTGAAGCTCGGCAGATTCTTTATCAGTAAAGCGACCAGTCGATTCGATAACGAGTTCGACACCTAATTCTCCCCACGGGAGCGCCGCAGGATCTTTTTCTGCTGTTACCTTAATATGTTGACCGTTTACAATAACGCCAGCGTCATCATATGAAACGTCGTACTTATATGTTCCGTAGTTGCTGTCATGCTTTAGAAGGTATGCTAATGTTTTAGTGTCGGTCAGATCGTTGACTGCGACCACTTCAAGATCGCTCCGATCGAACGCAAGTTTAAATGCATTGCGACCAATACGACCGAATCCGTTAATACCAATTTTCGTTTTAGCCATAGGAAATTACCCCTTTTTATAAATAAAGCTTGTGCTTATCTACTCGATATTATAACCGTCTACCCCTTCCTTCGCAATCTCTGTATACTATATGCATGAATAAGGCCGAATTATTAAAGCACGCACAGCCTTTTTACGAGAAAAATCAACTTCTCGAGCTTGAACATGCCATCGATCTTGCGTCGAAGGCGCATAAGGGTCAAAAAAGAAAAAGCGGTGAGCCGTACATAATTCACCCTCTCGCCGTTGCTGGAACACTTGTGGACTGGGGCATGGATGCCGATAGTGTCATTGCGGGTATTCTCCACGATACTGTCGAAGATACAGGGATGGAGCTTGAAGCCCTCGAGGCCCGTTTCGGCAAAGATGTTGCGTTTCTTGTTGACGGCGTTACAAAAGTGTCTCAAGCGCGCGCCGGCATGCAAGACCTCGCTGAATATCTTCCGCAAACAAAAGACAACTTATCAAAACTTTTAATTGCAATTGGCCAGGATGTTCGTGTCATCATTATTAAACTTGCCGATCGTCTACACAACCTACAAACCCTGCAACATATGCCTCGTGAAAAACAAGTTAAAATTGCCCGCGAGAGCCTTGAGGTCTTTGGCCCAATGGCCGACCGCCTTGGTATGGGCCGCGTTCGGATGGAAATTGAAGAGCTTGCTTTTAGTTACATCGACCCTACAGAATTTAAACACCTCCATAATTTACTTCGGAAAAGACTCGGAAAAAGCACCCGTAAGCTCGGTGTTGTTCGCGAAGAAGTCGACAGAGCTCTTGCCGCACAGCACATCAAACACGACATTAATGGCCGTGTAAAAAGCATCTACAGCCTTCATAAAAAGCTCAAAAAAGGCGACAACACAATCGATGATATCTACGACTTAATGGCGCTTCGCATTATTGTTGAAACAAACGAAGATTGTTACCGGGTGCTTGGTATTCTTCATGGCCTATACCAGCCGATGATTGCCCGTATCAAAGACTACATTGCGGTACCAAAGCCAAATGGCTACCAAAGCCTTCACACGACCGTTCTTACACCGGCAAAACAAATTGTCGAATTTCAAATTCGCACGTATGACATGCACGAATACGCCGAACGTGGTTTGGCCGCGAGTTTCCATTACCACGAACAAAAAAGCTCAAAAGACTACATTCAAAATAAAAAAAGTGCGGTTCTTCCTGGGCACATGCAGTGGATTACGCAACTTCAAGAAATCGCCACAAAGCTTCGAAGTGGCGAGGAGATTCCTGAATCACAACTTACAATTGACCTTTTTGGCGACCGGATTTTCGTCTATTCTCCAAAAGGAGATATTTATAACCTTCCCGAAGGGGCTTTTCCGCTTGATTTTGCCTATATCGTCCACAGTGACATTGGTAAACATTCGTACAGCTTTAAAGTGAATGGTTCAATTCATCCCTTTGATAAACCCCTCCAAAACGGCGACGTGGTTGAAGTGGTTACTCGCAAATCGGTCACTCCAAAACAAACCTGGCTTGAAATGGTCAAAACCACTCACGCCCGCACCAAACTCCGCGCCCAGCTACGAAAAGTCGGTGCACTTGAGGGTATAAGCCATGCTGCGGGAATAATCCGAGAGAAGACGCGCAAAAAGCGTACAGCAATCAAAAAAGAAAACGCCTAGCAATTAAGGCGTTTTCTTTTTTACTCTGCTTATTTACTGGTTATTCCAACGCTCAACGGCTTCGTGAATAATCTTTTTTGCTTCTGTACTGTCACCGAAGCCCTTCACAATAGTACTCCCTGGTTTTTTAAGGTCTTTGTAGTGAGTGAAGTGGTGTTCAATTTGCGCAAGA
>CAMPIW010000006.1 GCA_946886635.1 uncultured Candidatus Saccharibacteria bacterium
TCATAATCAGCTTTCAAAGCAAATTGATAGCTTTAAGTCAATAACAGAAGGGCATGTAAGCCTGTATACCTGCGGCCCAACGGTCTATAACTTCTTAACCGTCGGAAATTGGACCGCCTACGTGTACTGGGATACGCTGGTGCGTATACTTACCACAAATGGTCTCGCCGTTACTCGTGTTATGAATATTACCGATGTTGGACACTTGGTAAGTGATGGTGATGACGGTGAAGACAAACTAGAAAAGGGTGCAAAACGTGAAGGAAAGACCGCCTGGGAAGTTGCCGAATTTTACACCGAAGATTTTCTAAACGGTATGCATGCGTTAAACCTTATTCCACCAACGCACACGCCAAAAGCAACCGACTATATTGACCAGCAACTTGCCTTGGTACGAAACTTAAAAGGTAAGGGTTTTACCTACCAAATTAGCGATGGTATTTATTTTGATACAGCCAAGTTTCCAAGTTACGGTGCCTTCGCCGAATTAGACCTCGACGCCCAAAAAGCGGGTGCACGGGTTGAATTTAACCCCGAAAAGCGAAATCCAAGCGATTTTGCCCTATGGAAATTTACTCCAGCAGGTGAAAAACGTGACATGGAATGGATAACACCGGCCGACATAAGCGACGACAACATCGAACGCCCTGGCTTCCCGGGCTGGCATCTTGAGTGCTCGGCAATGGCAATGTCATTACTTGGTGAAACTATTGACATACACACCGGTGGCATCGACCATATTCCCGTTCACCACACCAACGAAATTGCGCAATCCGAAGCGGCTTCAGGCGTACAATTTGCCAATTATTGGCTACACAACAACCACCTTAAAGTAAACGGCACGAAAATCAGTAAATCACTTGGCAACGGGTATACACTACAAGATATTCAAGAAAAGGGTTACGATCCGCTTGATCTTCGCATGTTCATTTTGCAAAGCCACTATCGCACTGAAGGTAACTTTACATTTGATAATCTTGCTGCCGCACGTAACCGACGCATTAACTGGCGAAATGTAGCAGCCCTACGTCATCAAACTCACGACACACTTCAAACCGACGAAACAGTAGAATCTGATAGTAAGACGGTTTCCTTATATGCAGCCGCTCAAAAGCTCTTAGAAACCCTTTCAAACGATATAAGTACAGCAGAGGGTATGGCAATCATTGATACTGCTTTCGATACAGTACTCGCAAGCAAACTTGCTACCATCCACCAACACGCCTTAGTAACCTTTCTTGAAATGGTTGATGCGCTGTATGGACTCAGACTTCTTGAAACCACGCCCGACATCTCTGACGACCACAAACAACTCATCATCGAACGGGTTCGTGTGCGTGAGGAAAAAGACTTCGCACGTTCTGATGAGATTCGTGACGAGCTAGCAAAAAGCGGCATCGCTGTGCGCGATACCGCTTCTGGCACTATTTGGGAATATACCCGTTAAGCTTTACGTTTACTGCGCTTTCGCTTAACAATATACTCCTCAACAAGCACCCGCACGGTACCGGCGATAGGGATGGCGATAATACCACCGATTACTCCAAACATATATATCCCGATTGTTACCGCACCAAGTACCATAAGAGCAGTGAGTTCAATGCGCTTTGCTTGAATATGTGGCGTAATAAGATTATTTTCAACTTGTTGGTAAATGACAAAGTATACCGCGTAGGCAATGGCAGCCGGAATGCTGTTAAGCGCCAACAACACAGCGATAATAATACCTCCGATAGTGGCACCGAACATTGGAATAAGCGACAGAACAAAGGTAACTGCTGCTGTTGGCATTGCTAAGGTTGGATCGACTTCTTTAAAAATGAAGCTGAGAATAAACACGAACAACCCTGCGCACGTTGCGCCAATCGTTGAAACGGTAAGCTGACCCATAACATAGCCGCTCACTACACCGTAAATACGGCTAGTAACGTGGCGGTGTTTTTTCATTTTTGCGGTGTCGTCATACATACGCCAGAAACGCTTGAGCCACCCTGGACCCTCAATAAGCATTAAGAAGGTGAGCACTAATACAAGAATGAGCGCCACAATACCCGCAAAAATCGAACCAATACTTGTTACAATATTTTGGCCAATGTTTCCAGCCCACGATTCGGTACTATTTTGAACCGATGCGAGTGCTGTATCAAGTTGATCTTGTAGGTTGTATTGATCGACAAAATTGCGTACACCTTCCCATTGATGAGTCGCTGACTCTACAACCGAAGGAATAGTCTGTGCAACTTTCGCCGATTGTTGAATAACTGGCGGGATTACAAGAGTGATAATTGTGCCGAGGATAACGATAACCGCAAGATACGCAATTGCAGTAGCCCCAACGCGGCTTTTCCCAGGCAGTTTTCTTGAAATATACGAAACGGGCCCATTTAAGGCAACTGCCAAAAATGCAGACACGCCCAAGATTATGAGGGCGACGTGTGCTTTATATAATAAGAAGGCAGCGAGTCCGATTCCAAAGACTACCAGCCAAAAACGAATGAACGTACGAGTATCGATATCAATTTTAGTCTTCATATGCCGTATTATACACACTTTGCGGTATAGTTAGATATAGTATGGAGAGTTTGGCTGGGGAACTTAAGAAGCGTATAAGCGGTGAGGTATTCACTGATCTTCCAACGCGACGACAGGTGAGTCGCGACGCGAGTATTTATGAACTTATACCTGACGTAGTTGTAGAGCCAACGAACGCCGAAGATATCGAAAAACTCGTTGCTTTTGTGACTAAGCACAAAAAAGAGTGGCCGAAACTTTCAATCACCCCACGAAGTGCCGGAACCGATATGTCGGGTGGAGCAATTGGTGATTCTATTCTTATTGAAATGACGCCTCACTTTAATAAAATTGAAAGCCTACATAAAAACATCCTCCATGTGCAGCCGGGTGTATTTGTGCGCGATATCGATCCGCTTTTATATGCCAAAGGCCTTCACCTAGGATGCGCGCCGGCTAGTCGCGAACTGTGTACCATTGGCGGTATTGTCGGTAATAATTCGGGGGGTGAACAATCGCTTCGCTATGGAAACGCCGACCGTTCAGTGCGCGAACTCGACGTAGTACTCGCTGATGGAAATACCTACACAATTAAGCCCTTAAATCGAACGCAACTCCATAAAAAACTGAGCCAAAAATCGTACGAAGCATCCCTCTATCGACGTATTTACGAGCTGATTGAAAAGAACTACGATATTGTACGCAACGCTCGGCCCCATGTTAACAAAAATTCAATGGGCTATAACCTTTGGGGCGTATGGGATCGTGATACAGGTATTTTTGATCTTACGCAGTTATTCACAGGAAGCCAGGGTACACTCGGTATCATCACTGACGTCAAAATTGAGGCCGTCCCAAAAGCTCCTCACTCGGGGTTATTACTGGCGTATCTTCCGTCCATTAAAAATTTGGGGGAAATCATTTCGACAGTTATGGAGCATAACCCGGCGACATTTGAAGGGTTCGACGACATTACTTTCAACTTAGGTATCAAATACTTTAAAACATTCCGCAAACAACTGGGCGCAAGAGAGTACTTACGCCAACAAGCGCGGTTGACTAAATCGGTTGCTCAGTTTAAGGGGCATCTTCCAAATATCTTACTTATGATTGAATTTGACGGCGAAAGCCAGCAAGAAGTATTTAGTAAAATTTCCAACCTCCACGACGACTTAAAAAAATATAAAATCCGTATGGACATTGAAAGCGACGAAAAATCGAGTGCACACTTCTGGCAAATTCGTCGCGCCGCCCTATCGTTACTCCGTAACCAAATTAGTGGCCGTTACGCATCACCATTTATCGACGACATGACAGTTCAACCAAAGTATCTGCCTCAATTTATCCCAGAGCTGCGCAAAGTTATTCGTAAATATAAACTTCCCGCTACTATTCAAGGGCACTTTGGCGATGGCAACTTCCATATTATCCCTCTTATGGACATTGCCGGCACGAAAGATCAGGCAAAACTCGAGCCAATTATGCGCGAACTGATACCTATTGTGCTTAAGTACGGCGGAACGATGGCGGGCGAGCACAACGATGGCATGGTGCGTGGGTCATGGCTACCAGCAGTATTTGGGCAAGAAGTGTACAACGTGTTTCGGAGCGTGAAAGAAATCTTTGACCCAGAATATATTTTTAACCCGCACAAAAAGACCGACGCCTCGTGGGAGTTCAGCATGAGCCACGTTCGAACCAAAAACGACAATGGGCTTATCAAATAACGCTAGATAATGTATAGTAATAGGTACATATGAGTACTGACACAATCGGCTGTGTAAAGGCAGCAACTAAAATTCTCGGCGACAAGTGGACGCCACAGTTGCTGCGTTTCTTCGTCAATGAAGAGACTGTTCGATTTTGCCAAATCCAAGACCTTGTTGAGGGGATTAACCCGCGCACGCTTTCAGCCCGTCTCGACAGCCTTGAACAAGAGGGGATTATCTCAAAAATTCAGGCAACTGAAAAAAGCCGCTGCGAATACCGCCTTACCGAAAAGGGGAAAGAACTCACGCCGATTCTTCGCGACATGCAAGCTTGGAGTGACCGACACGCTACTACTAGCGCCGTTTAGTCCCTACACGCTACCCCTAGCGCGTCTAATTCTTAACTTTTTATAAACTAAGCCTTTTCTCAGTGCATTCACTGTATACTAGGTGTATGAGGATTTTAGTAGTTGAAGATGAGCACAAAATTGCACGCGCACTCGCCAAAGCGCTCGAGCAAGAAACGTATGCCGTTGACGTAGCTTACGACGGCGACGAGGGATATGCCATGGCAACCACTGAGCCCTACGACGTGGCAATTATCGACCGTATGCTCCCTGGAGAGTACGACGGCATTGCAATTGTAAAAGCCATGCGCGATGCTAAAATCCATACTCCGGTACTGTTCTTGAGCGCTCTTGATAGTATTACCGAACGAACCGCCGGCCTCGATGCTGGTGCTGATGATTATCTCGTTAAGCCTTTCGCACTTGAAGAACTCTTAGCCCGCGTACGCGCTCTTCTGCGACGACCGTCAGAGCAACAGTCTGACTTGCTTACGGCTGGTGATTTGTCACTTGATACCGTCACCTATAGTGTTGAGCGTGAAGGTAAATCTATCCAACTTACCAGTAAAGAGTTTGCTTTACTTGAATATCTAATGCGAAATCAAGACCGCCCTATTAGCAAAGAGGTTATTATTAGCCACGTATGGGACTACGACGCAGATATCCTTCCTAATACTGTCGAGGTCTATGTAAAATACCTTCGCAATAAAATCGATACACCGTTTAAGAAACCCCTTATTCATACCGTTCGAGGGTTTGGCTATAAATTAGAAGCATAAGAGCAGGGGAATACACACATGCAGAATATGTTTCAATCGGCCACGTTAAAACTCACAGCGTGGTACTTAATTATTTTAATGGCGATTAGCATCACTTTTAGTATCGTTATTTATCAGCTTAATTACCGAGAAATTAGCTTTCGTCTCGAAAATTTGCAACATAGTATTATTGATGAATTTAGCGCACCTCTTGCTATCACTTCTTATTTAGATGTCTTGAGTAACGGTGACAATAGTTTGCTCTTAAGCGAATCGCGTCAAGCATCAGATCAAATGATATTGTCGCTTGTGTATATTAATATTGTCGTATTCGTTGCCGGTGGGCTCGGTGCCTACTTTTTAGCTCGGCGGACACTGCGTCCAATTGCCGAGGCGCACGAAGCGCAAAGTCGTTTTACTAGTGATGCGAGTCATGAACTACGGACACCTCTAGCGGCTATGAAAACCGAGCTCGAAGCGTACCTCCGCGACCCAAACCTCGATATCGACGAAGCGCGCGAACTACTAGAGAGTAACCTTGAAGAGGTTGAGAAGCTGATTAAATTATCAGGTATGCTACTTAATTTATCGCGGCTCGAGCACGATAAACTCGACTTTGAGGTTGTCGATGTACCGGTGGTGCTCGAGGAACTTGTAAAACGCTACACTAAAGACTTCGATCGTTTCGTGGTGACCGCACGCAAAAAGTCGACAACACTTGCTAACGAATCGGCCATCAATGAGGTTATGGGTATACTTATCGACAACGCTATAAAGTACAGTCCAAAAGATACACCCATTTATATTCGTCTCTTTGAACAGCGTGGTCGGATTGGTTTTGAAATTAAAAATAGCGGTAAACCTGTTCCAGAGGAAAAACTTCCAAAGTTATTTGAACGATTTTATCGGGGTGACACTTCTCGAACAAACGGGGCAAAAAATGGGTACGGGCTAGGCCTCTCGATTGCCAAAAAAATCATAGACGTCCACCACGGCGAACTGACCGTTTCAAGCAGTGACGAAGCAACGACCTTCAGTTTTTATCTTCCTATCGTCCGCAGAAGCTACCGCACTAAATAGAACTAGTTATCTTTCGTTATATAGGGTAAATTACAACGAAATAATGCATACATTTCAGAGTCTTCTCAGAATCGAATGCCATACTGATGACAGTAGCAAGTGCTACACAAAAAACATCCGGCACTTATGTGTCATTAAAGGAAGGGAGTGAATCATCATGAGCACCACCGCCACCAAACACCAGTCAGATAAAAGTACTATCCTACTTAGTAAAAAGGGGATGAAGGAACTTCGAAAGTCAATTAGCCAACTCGAACACGACCGTATGGCAATCCGTCGAAGTCTCCGTGAGAGTGATAAGACTACTAGCCACGATGACCGTTTTGAGCGAAGCGACCGCCTCCTCCGTCTTGAAGTAATCGAATCAGAGCTTATCGAAAAACAGCATATACTCAACCATGCGCAAATCATTTCATCACGTAGCAAGCGTATGAAAGTCGCTATCGGTTCGGTTGTTGACCTCATCGATCAACAAGGCCGTATTATCCGCTACACACTTGTTGAAAGTGTTGAAGCTAACCCAAGCGACGGGCGTATTTCTGCGGCGAGCCCACTGGGCAGTACGCTTATTGGTAAAACCGTACAAGATATCGTCGAGTGGAGTAATGGGCTTCACCACGCGAAGTTTCAGCTAATAAAAATCACGTAGAAACAGTTAGGTAGGGTCTGTACCTACATAGCTTTCCACTACATCTAGCAGTTTGCCACAACAACTCTACATTTAGTGGAACATTACCTCAAAAAACAGTCGTCTTCTCAGGCGACTGTTTGTTATAATGAAGCTAATGCTTTTTTATCAGCAAACAGCCGAAGACACCCTGCGCGAGTTGTCCTCATCTATTGAGGGTATCTCGAAGTACCAAGCAAGCGAACGGCTAAAGAAATACGGCCCGAACGAAATAAAGCTCAAAGGCGAGCCTCTTTGGAAAAAATTGATTGAACCATTCGCTAACGTCTTTATGGCGGTACTTTTTGTTGCAGTGCTCATTAGCTTTTGGCATAATGCCGTTCTCGATGCAATTATTATTTTGGTTATTATGCTCACCAGCGCTGCTATTTACTATGTGCAGAGATTCTCAACCGAACGAATTTTGCGCACGCTTCAAAAACGTACCGGGCGAGAAGTTGAGGTGCTACGGGGTGGTGACTCGCTCTCGGTGGACGCTTCTTTATTGGTACCTGGTGACATCATAAAACTGGCCGAGGGCGATAAGGTTCCGGCTGATGTACGTCTTATCGAAGCTGATTCACTACGCGCTGATGAAGCTATGCTCACAGGAGAGTCAGTACCAGTAAGTAAAAGTAGCGATGTTCTGCGCAGTAAAAAAGAAGTGTACGAACAATCAAATATCTTATTTCAAGGCTCATTCATTGTAGCCGGAAGCGCCATGGGCGTTGTTATTCACACCGGCAACCAAACAGAATTCGGTCGCATTGCCGCTCTTACGGGCAATGCACCCGACAACATAAGTAGTCCCGTACAAAAGAAAATCGACAAACTTATTGCCTACATTATTGCGGTTATCGCCGCCGTTGCCGTAGGCGCCTTTATTTTAGCGCTCGCACGAGGAATTGAAATGAGCGAAGCGCTCAGGCTAGTTATTGCCTTGTCGGTATCAGCGGTTCCAGAGAGCCTTCCTATTGCCATATCGGTTATTTTGGTTCTTGGTATGCGCCGCATGGCTGCGAAAAAAGCGCTCGTGCGAAGTATGAATGCTATTGAAACTATTGGAGTTATTACCACTATCGCCACCGACAAAACAGGGACGCTCACTAAAAACGAGCTCTCCGTGCAAGAAACATGGCAACCCGACTGGAGTGATCATCATCTTCCAACGGTCGTTCATAAAACTATTAATCATCATGGCCAAAAATCAGGCGATCCGCTTGATGTGGCTTTTATTAGTTTTACGGCCGCCGAACAAGCTATTAAATTAAAGGGTGAGCCGGTGGCGAAGCTTCCTTTTGACCAAAAACTCGCTATGAGCGGAAACGTATGGAATCACCGCGGAAAACACGAACTTGTTGTAAAGGGTGCGCCCGAGCTAATGATGGTGCGAAGCCAGTTGACCCGTACACAAATGACAGAGGTGAATACAGCCGTTACACAACTTACAAGTCAAGGGTATCGTGTTATCGCAATTGCTACGACGAACCTCGATTCACCTCTTGAAACGCTACAAGAGTTACACCCTAAGCTGAAGTTACAGTTTGCGGGGTTGGTTGCTGTCGCAGATACACTTCGGCCATCGGCTCGCCGAGCTATCGCGGCTGCGCGCAGTGCTGGAGTATCGGTACGGATGATTACTGGTGACCATCTCGAAACGGCCTACAATATTGGGCTAAAACTTGGGCTCGTAGAATCACGCGACCAAGTATTCGACAGTCGACTGATGATTGATATGACCGACGCAAAACTTGCAAAAGTCGCTCAAAATGCCCGTGTGTTCTCGCGCGTAACGCCAGAAAATAAGTTTCGTATATTAAAAGTGCTCCGCCTTAAAGAGGTGACGGCTATGACCGGTGATGGTGTAAACGACGTACCAGCCCTTGCTAACGCTGATGTCGGTGTTGCGATGGGAAGTGGATCGCAAATCGCTAAAGACGCGGGTGATATCATTCTTCTTAATAACGACTTTGCTGGTATTGTGCGGGCCATGCGCGAGGGTCGTATTATCTTCTCAAATATTCGGCGCATGCTCACGTATCTGCTCGCTACTAACATTGGTGAGGTGGCGATAACCCTTGGAGCGCTTATCATTGGTATGCCGATGCCACTGGCTCCAATCCAAATTTTGTGGATTAACCTTGTAACCGATACGACTATGGTGATTCCGCTTGGTCTTGAACCGGGTGAAAAATCGGTCATGAAACGCAAGCCGATTAATCCTAAAGCGCCTATCCTTGGAAAATACATGATTAGCCGTATTATCCTTATGGCGGTTTCTATGGCGACACTCGGACTTATTCTCTATGCGATTTACAGCGAACAACACGACACAGCATACGGTCAAACTATGGTCTTCGTTGCACTGGTTGCTGTCCAATGGGCAAACGCCTTTAACGCCCGTAGTACATACGACTCGCTCTTTGTGCGCCTGAAGGTCTGGAACGGGCCATTTTGGATTGGTATCGTGATTGCCATAAGTATGCAAGCATTGGCGCTCTTCGGGCCGCTCCAGGGAGCGCTTCACGTTAATTCAGTTGCAATTGGCGATATATTTATCGCAACAATGCTTGCCTTTGCCGTAGCGATTATTCCAGTCGAGATTCATAAATGGATTGGTCGTCGATTACTACAATCCAATAAAAACACTCGCTAGTACATAATACTAACAAGTGTCCAGTTGCCGCCGTTGTTGTCGCTCCGAAGCTGGTATTGGCTTTTACCGTCGGTCATAGTAACGATCTCCGTCATGTGATTGCCAGCTTTCACCAGGCATCGTAACCCCGCATCAAGGAATTCGTAAATAGTTCCACGGAACTCCATGCGACGTGGGTATGCCGATAAATTCTTTTTGAAACCCATTTGAGTAATAGCGACTTGTTCGTTTACAGTGACACGATTCATAATTTAATTCTCCTAAGTTAAAGATAGTTGCGGACGCTCCCTAGTAGTGGATAGTGAACGCAAAAAGGCTGCACAATAAACTGAACAGCAAACGGGTTTAGGAGGAGTGATTTGGAGAGGGGAGTTTGGACCGTTCAACCGGACGCCCTTTTTACCAAATATCACGATGTAGTGGCTTTTTTTGATCATCCTCTTGAGAATACGAGAGGATACATCGAACAATTAAGCCTGTGAGTGGAAATCTTGTACCCATCTTGGTTTCCAGGGTTTTGAAGTACCCACATGACTATACTTAGTATACAGCGCCTCATAGGTAACGCGTCAATAGCAATTACCCATTCCAGACGATAAATAACCATAACCCTTTACTTTTTGGCATAAATATGGTATCATTGACGTGTATGTGAGCTGGTTTTTACTGGGCTCCATGCCCTTTGAAAACTTGACCTACTGCATTTTTAACCAACAAGAATTTCAGTCCCGAACATCCCACCCTGTCCATCGATCCGAGAGGTTCTCATGCATTCTCCGAACACACGGCGTGAAGCACGCCGGCGTCAAAAGACGCTTGCCTCCAGGCAGCGAGGGATGCGAGCATTCGCACTCCTGGCTGCCTTCAGCATCATCGGCGGCACGGCCATGGCAACCGCCTCGGTCGCTGCAGCAGAAGATGCGGCTGCGAACACCACCACCTCGGTCGCTACCGGGGCTCAGGTCGAATCCGCGGTCGCCCAAGGTGGCAACGGTGACACCCACCCGTACGCGAAGGTCTTCGTCTGCAAGTACGTCGGCACCCCTGGTGTCGACGAGCGCCTGCAGACCGGCCAGAACCCGATCTCGGTGTCGGTTCACGCCATCGAGAACAACAACTGGGACGGCAGCGTTCCCGGCTGGTTCTCGGACGCACATGACCGGAGCTACGTGCTGGCCTATGACACAGGTCAGCCCGAGCCGGATGTCTCGCAGTGCCCGCAGCCCGATCAGCCCACTCCTCCGGAGGTGGTGACGGGTTCCGGCTCGTTCGAGACGCTGACGTGTGACCTCGGCGCCCGCAACTGGGCCGAGCTCGACGCAGTGCCGGGTGGTGTCTGGACGTTCACCGACAAGAACGGTGGCACGTACACGGCAGCTACTGGCGCGGCATTCAGCGGCACTGTCCCCGGAGGCCTGGCCTACGGAGACATCGTCGTCAAGCTGAGCGACGCGGATGACACCGATGCCTACGCAGTCACTCCCTGGAGTGGCACG
>CAMPIW010000007.1 GCA_946886635.1 uncultured Candidatus Saccharibacteria bacterium
CGTCGTCGTTAGTCGCGTATGCGAGGCTTCCGATAAACAAGTTTTGTGACATATTATATATACTCTTTTGTTCTACTTAATAAGTTTGCTGTCAGATCGACCTGCTGGCAATCGCTTCGGCGAACGGTGAGTATCTAATGTTGTTACAAGAGATACACTTTGCATGCTTTCTGCTACGCGTGTGCTTCTGAACAAGCTTATCTAACCATACAATGGCAAAAAAAGCTATAGTAAAAGAGGTAGCTATATGATATATAGCGATACCGCTTGCGTTTTTATTTGTTACGCTGCATACTATAGTTATGCTGATGCGCATGGGGTGACTCATGAGCTCAAAAACAAACACATTGCAAAAGCCGCCCCGGGTGGGCGCGCAGCAGCAGATACACCACTATCCTTGTCGACGGTGGTGTATTTTTATGACATAATAGAACTAATGTTTAAAAAATTCATTCAATCAAAACTCGAAAAAGCTGTTAAAAAATATTTCAAAAAACATCCAGAGGTGAAGCTGGTTGTTGTCGTCGGAAGTGTCGGTAAAACCAGTACTAAAATTGCAATCGGTACTGTACTTAACGAAAAATTAAGAGTTCGCTTACATGAAGGTAACCATAACTCAGAACTAAGCGCACCACTCGCTATTTTAGGAATTGAATACCCGTCAGAAATCCGCAGAATTGGCCAATGGATGGCAGTTTTTAAGGCCGTAAGGGCGCGTATTAAGCAGCCAGCCGACGTTGACGTTATTGTACAAGAGCTTGGCACCGACGGAATTGGCCAAATTCCTCATTTTGGTACCTATTTAACGCCAGATATTGCTGTTGTAACATCCGTTTCGCCGGAACACATGCAAGCTTTTAAAACGATGGACGCGGTTGCCGCCGAAGAACTTTCAGCGGCTAATTATAGTAAGTGGGCGCTTATTAACCGCGATGATATTCCGGGTGAGTATGCATCGAATATTACTGACCCTGGATTAAATACATACGGAACTGACGCGACGGCTGAATATCGCTTTACAAGCGACGACTATACATTTGAGGATGGCTTTAGCGGTACATTTACCACCCCTGAGTGGTCGAATGCCGAACCGGCGACACTTCATTTAGTGGGCGAGCATAGTATTCGATTTGCAGTGGCGGCTGGTGCTGTTGGGGTGAAACTTGGATTGAGCCAGGCTGAGGTAACGAGTGGGATGGCGAAGATTCGACCAGTGAGTGGACGAATGAATATTTTGCGAGGTTTGAATGAATCAATTATTATTGATGATTCGTATAATTCAAGCCCGCTTGCTGCAGCTTCGGCTCTCCGTGCGCTGTATCAAATGAATGTGCCACAACGCATTGCGGTACTGGGAAGTATGAACGAGCTTGGTGATATGAGTGAAGCAAAGCACATTGCGATAGGGAAACTGTGTGATCCTGTTGAACTTGCTCACGTCATTACCGTTGGCGAGGCAGCCGAGCAGTATCTTGCACCGGCAGCGCGGGCAAATGGTTGTCACGTGGTGAGTTTTAAAAGCGCAATTGATGCTGGTGCATATACGCATAAATTTCTTGAAAAAGGTGCAGCGGTTTTATTTAAGGGTTCTGAAAGTAATATATATCTTGAAGAAGGGATAAAAATTATTCTACACGCAACCGAAAGCGAATCGCAGCTCGTTCGTCAATCGCCCGAGTGGCTTGAAAAAAAGCGGGCGTTTTTTTCGGATATTTCGTAGCGACTTCCCATGTAGTTGCTCGGTAAGAGGTGTTTTTGTGCTATACTTACTCTGTTATGAGGCGATATAATCCGGCAGAAATCGAACCCAAATGGCAACAAGTTTGGGAAGAGCAAAAGGCAAATGAAGTAGAAGTTGATACGTCAAAAGTAAAGACGTATGTTGCTGGTATGTTTCCGTATCCAAGTGGTGCCGGTATGCATGCTGGGCATGCGTTTGGGTATTCAATTGTCGATGCGATCGCTCGCTTTAATCGTCAGCACGGCCACAATGTGCTCAACCCAATGGGATGGGATACATTTGGGCTTCCAGCCGAAAACTACGCTATTAAAACTGGCGTGGCGCCTGCAAAGGTAACGGCCGAAAATATCGCTAACTTTAAGCGCCAGTTTACACGCATGGGTATGTCAATTGACTGGTCACGCGAATTAAATACCAGCGACCCCGAGTACTACAAATGGACACAGTGGGTGTTTACGAAATTATTTGAACGCGGCTTGGCGTACCAAAAAGAAAGCCTTCAGTGGTGGTGCCCGGTTGATAAGACCGTCTTAGCTAATGAACAGGTAGAGGCTGGCCATTGTTGGCGCTGTGGCTCACTGGTTGAAAAGAAATCAATGAAGCAAT
Source organism: uncultured Candidatus Saccharibacteria bacterium (assembly GCA_946886635.1). The sequence continues at coordinate 2,348 of CAMPIW010000007.1, forward strand.
GGTTTTTTAAGATCACCGAATACGCCGATGCACTACTTGATAATATTGAAGATCTTGATTGGCCTCAAAAAATTAAAACCGCGCAAACAAACTGGATTGGTAAATCGGTTGGGGCTGAAATTGAATTTAAACTTGATGATTTTGACGGTACTATCACTGTTTTTTCAACACGCCCGGATACAATTTACGGTGCGTCATTTGTTGTTTTAGCACCCGAACACGGCCTGGCGCTTTCGCTTGCGGCCGGTGATTTTAAAGAATCGACCGAATCGTACATTAAAGATGCGGTAAAGAAATCTGAAATCGAGCGACTAAATGACACCAAAGAAAAAACAGGTGTATTTACGGGCAGGTACGCAGTAAATCCGGTAACGGGCGAAAAGGTTCCTGTTTGGATAGCCGATTATGTTCTTGGTGGCTACGGCACTGGTGCGGTTATGGCCGTTCCTGCGCACGACGAACGCGACTTTGCTTTTGCCGAAAAGTACAACTTACCAATCATTGAAGTTATTGAAAAGCCAGTCGATTCAGCCGAGCAGGTATATCACGGTGAAGGGATGTTAATTAATTCGGGTGATTTTAACGGTACGTCATCCAGCGATGCACGTGAATCGATTGTAGCGTTACTTGAAGAGAAAAAACTTGGTCATGCTCAAACAACCTATAAAATGCGCGACTGGCTGATTAGCCGCCAGCGATATTGGGGTGCACCGATTCCTATTATTCATTGTGAAGAGCATGGCGCGGTTCCTGTCCCTGAAGACCAACTTCCGGTGGTGCTTCCTGAAATTGAAGATTTTGCACCGAAGGGCGATGGTAAATCGGCGCTTGCACGAGCGACCGATTGGGTACACACGACATGTCCAGAGTGTGGCAAGCCTGCACTCCGTGAAACCGACACAATGGACGGGTATGCGTGTTCTAGCTGGTACTTGCTTAGATACGGCGATCCACATAATAGCGAGGCCGCGTGGGATAGTGAAAAAATTAACTATTGGAACCCGCTTGATGTTTATGTAGGTGGTGACCATGCGGTTGCTCACCTGCTGTATGTTCGTTTTTGGACGCATGTATTTAACGATATGGGGCTTATTAACTTTACAGAACCAGTTAAAAAATTGGTGTATCACGGCTATATTAACGCCGAAGATGGTACGAAAATGAGTAAAAGTAAGGGCAACGTGGTTGATCCACTTGATGTTATTGACCAGGGATATGGTGCCGATGCGCTGCGTACTTACGTTTTGTTTATGGGGCCAATCGAACTTGATGCTAGTTGGGATTCACGGGGGATTGCTGGTATTTACCGGTTCTTGAACCGCGTTTGGACGCTTGTTCAACAGTACGATGAGTCACCAAAAGAGGTGACCAAAAATGATACTGCAGTTCGGGTTATACAGCACAAAACTGTTCGCAAGGTTACCGACGACTTCCGACGATTAAGCTTTAATACGGCAATTGCGGCACTTATGGAGTATGTGAACGAGCTATATAAACTAAAGATCGATGGTTTCTCTGAAGAAGCTTGGCGCGAAGCATTAACACATCTTGCCCAAATGATTGCCCCATTTGCACCGCACATGGCCGACGAATTATGGGTGCAACTAGGTGGTGAAGGGTTGGTTCAAAACGCTAGCTGGCCAGTATGGGACGAAGCACTTATTGTTGAGGATACTATTACTATTGCCGTGCAGGTTAACGGTAAACTACGGGGTGAAATTGCAGTTGGAAAAGATACTGATGCTGAAGAAATAAAAGCGAAGGCTTTAGCGCACGAAAATGTCGCAAAGTTTGTGCCCGGCGAACCTAAAAAGATTATTTATGTCCCTGGCCGGCTTGTAAGCGTTGTTGTTTAGCTCGTTGATACTCTTTTAAGATTACAGACTACTTGTCAGCATCAGTTTCATGCCCGACAACGCTTTCTGGAATGATGATTTGCTCACCTGGTTGTAGGCCGTCTTGAAGTGCGGCGACGTTACCGGGGATTTCGTTAATATGCTCAACTGCATCACGAATATCGACAGATTCAACACCACCAATCTGTTCGGCTACATCGTACATACCGTCACCAGGTTGAACGGTATAATCTGTTGTTTCTTCAGAAAATGTAGGCGTAGTTGCGTCGATAATACCCGACACTCCACCTGTAACGACCGAGGCCGCTGCGACCGTTCCAGCAATAGCTATTCCAGCGCCAGCGAGGCTGTGTTTACGCTTTTTAGAGGACTTTTCAGTTGATTCTGTGTGAACTTCGATGTGTTCCGAAGAGTGAGAATCACTAGGCTCGGTGATTTCAACCGTTCGTCGAGCGGCTGCACTGGCTTCGGTGTCTTGCTCCCAGTTTTTGAACATTTCGTAGTCAGCGTCGGAAATCGCTCCGTCGTTGTTTGGGTTTGCTGTTGATTCGTCGTGGTTTTTTTGTTTTTCTGTCATGTTATATATACGATACCATATTTCTTTTAAAACCATAACCACTTGAGTAACTGTAGTAAAAAGTGTATAATGAACCCTAAGATTTAATAACACCTAGGAAAAGGAGCACTTTGAATGGGACAACCAAAAAAGCAGAGTAGCCCACGAAAGACGGGTCTCCGTCGTAGCCACCTACGTCTCGAGCTTGCTCGCCGCGTAAACGGTACGTCACCGGTTAAGGTCAAGACCACTCGTAAAGAAACTGGCAAGGCGCTCGCGAAGTAATTTCGCAAGCGTTCTTTCACATTTAGTACATTTTAAAGATACATTTACAATAACAAAGAGAACCAACGCATTATGGCATCTAATCGTCATCTCGGCCGCATCGTCGCACTCCAGTCACTGTACGAATACGAATTTCGCACAGAATCTGAAGACAGCACTGCTGATGTAAAAGAAATATTATCTCGTAACATCGAACGATACGAGGCCGCAATTGATGATACCGAGTTTGTTGAGACTCTCGTTAACGGCGTTTTAAAAGAACAAAAAGCAATTGACGAGAAAATTCAACCAATTGCGCCCGACTGGCCAATTGAACAAATTGCACGAGTTGATCGTAACATTTTGCGTATTGGGGTGTACGAACTGCTTCATCAAGCAGACGTTGTCCCACCAAAAGTTGCAATTAACGAAGCAGTTGAGCTTGCTAAAGCGTTTGGTTCCGATAACTCGAGTAAGTTTGTGAACGGGGTACTTGGTACTGCGTATCGTACACTTGTAGAGGGAGCCGAGAATGGCGACACCACAGTTCGATAAGTTTAAACAATACTTTTCGCGCAAAAAACCATCTATTCAAGAAATTGTCCGTGAGCCTACCGCCGGCGGGATTGTTTTTCGTCACACAAAAGACGGCAAGGGCGTTGAAATTCTTTTAATCCAAGACGCAAAAGACCGATGGACGATTCCTAAAGGGCATATTGAAGAAGGTGAAACAGCGCAACAAACCGCACGTCGTGAAATTGGTGAAGAAGCTGGCCTTAAAGAGGTAGATATCCTTGGATGGTTGGGTAAAATTCACTTCCGTTATCGCCGTGTTGATAAGTTGGTCCTTATGACTACTCAAATTTACTTGGTGCGTGCTAAGGGCGACACTGACGCTATCCAAAAAGAAGAGTGGATGAACGGCATTCAGTGGTTCTCTTTCCACGATGCTTTGGACGCTATTGAATATGAAGATATTGGTAAATTAATGCTGCTTGCGATGAAACGTATACGCCAGGAGAACTTGTAATGAGTGGGATGCTCACCGCACCATACCAAGAATTTGCTCGTGAAAAACTAGGCTTTGCATTTGAAAATATTGACCTTCTGGTTACTGCTTTGACGCACCGAAGTTACGTTAATGAACACCGAAAAAGCGTATCAGAGCACAACGAACGTCTTGAATTTTTAGGTGATGCTGTCCTTGAATTAGTAGTAACCGACTTCTTGTTTCGTTCGTATAACGAAGCCGAAGGAATTCTTACAAGTTGGCGTGCTTCACTTGTGCGTACTGAAAGTATTGGTGAGGCTGGGCAATTGCTTGGCTACGAACCGCTCGTTCGGATGAGTCGTGGTGAAAAACAGGGGAGTGAACGTGCTCGATTGCAAATTTTAGCAAACGCTTTTGAAGCACTGATTGGTGCAATTTACCTTGAGCGTGGGTATGAAGATGCGGCTGCTTTTATTACCAAGCACATCTCTTCGAAGCTTGAGAATATTTTAGAAGATGGTTCGTGGCGCGACCCGAAGTCACATTTACAAGAGGTTATGCAAAAAATTGATAGCGTAACGCCTCGCTATATCGTTTTGGAAGAGGTTGGTCCTGATCACGATAAGGTTTTTACCCTTGGGGTATATGCCGGTGAACGACTTGTGAGTAAAGGCACTGGCCCGAGTAAACAGGCTGCTCAACAAGAAGCTGCCAAGGCTGCTTTGAAGATTTACCAGCGCTAAGCCTGGGCCAACGGTTGACTTACAGAGATAAAACGTGTAAAATAACCAGAGAATTTAAATAAGTTTAAGAGTTAAAAGGAAAGTTTTAATATATGCTCGCAATTCGTTTGCAACGCGTCGGTCGTGCTGGGTACCCAACCTACCGCCTCGCAGTCCAAGAGTCACAACGTCACCCATCAAGTGGTCGTGTTGTTGCTTATGTAGGTAGCTACAACCCACACACTAAAGACGCTAAGGTTCAAGTAGAACTTGCCCAAAAGTATCTCGATAATGGCGCACAGCCAACACCACGTGTTGTAAAGCTTCTTAAAGAAGCTGGCGTAAAGCTTCCTAGCTGGGTTAAAGAAGCCGCAAGCGACAAGCAAAAATCTCTCCGTAACCCTGAGAAGCTTCGCAAAAACCAACCAAAAGAAGAAGTGGTTGAAGAAGCGCCAGTAGAGGCAGAAGCTGAGGCTCCTGCGGAAGAAGCTACAGAAGAAAAAACAGAAGCGTAAAGCGTAGATTTTAAAAAGGAAAGGCCCCTGTGCACTGTGCACAGGGGCTCTTCTGTTCCTTGGAACAGGCGGTGTCGGTTAGGACACCTGGGTGAGCTTCAGCTCGTAGAGCGCCGGGAACCAGTCCTGACGCTGTCCGTTGAAGAAGTTTTCCGGGATGACTGCTCGACGTGAGCTGTCCAGAGCGATGCCGTAGGCGAACTTGCTCTGGATGACCTTGGCCATACCAGGATCGATCGTGGGCAGCGGAACGTCGCTCTTGCGAACCAGAGCCTCAGCGTACGCCCTGGCCTGGTCGATGGCAGCCGGCTTCCATTCCTTCTGGGTCGCAGCCTTGGCGACTGCTTCGAAGAAGTTCATGGCCCAGCTGTAGGCGTCCCTCTGGAACTGGCGTTCGGCCCGCTCCTTCTCGCGCTTCTCACGCTCGAGACGACGCTCTTCGGCCAGTCTGGCCTCCTTGGCGGCCTGCTCGTGCTCCCGCTGCTCGGCCTGCACACGTGCGGCTGCGAAGGGGTTGCGAGAGGTGACCTGGGTCTTCTCGGTGGTGGTAGTGGTGGCGGACATGGGGAGCTCCTTTCAGAGCAGTCATGACGGGTACGCGCTGACTTGTGTCAACGTTAATCAACATAATACCACTAAACTAACAAAAAGTCAATACCCTCATGCTTATAGTAGTATATTATCGTGGTCATGCTACAATAAAGCTACGATACTTGTAGAGACCGGAGGAGGGCATATGTCGACCATAGACCAGCAGTTCATTGAATATATCGTAAAATCAGTTGTCGGACATCCAGACGACGTTGAAGTCGAGCGCATTATCGACGAAAAGGGTGTTCTGCTCACTTTAACCGTGAATCCTGAAGACCTTGGTCGCGTTATTGGTAAGCGAGGTGTCACCGCACAAAGCCTTCGTACGTTACTACGTGCTTTGGGTACAAAAAATGACGCACGGTATAATCTTAAAATTGTAAATAACGATGGTCAGACTGGCGCAACTATTTCTAGCGATGACCGCAATGAAAGCCGTAATGAAGACGCTCATGTTTCCACAGATTCTGATTCTGTGGAAACACCAACAGATGAAACTGTGGACAACACCTCAGACTACACAAAAAAGACCCGCAAAGAGCTTGCGGAACTCGACGACCTTGATATATAATCACAAGCAGTTCAGAACACACTATTGAACTGCGAGATTAGCTCATGCGAGCGACAAATCACTACATTTGTTGAGAGCTTATGTGCATAAACGACACCCTGTTCGGGGTGTCTTTTTGTTTTTAGTAATATAGCGTACACTAGTACAGATGAAAAAACTCCAAGTTATTACACTTTTTCCAGAAATGTTCGAGGGTGTATTTAATTCTTCGATGATGTGGAAAGCCCAAAAAGAGGGCGTCGTTGAATTTGGACTGATCAATCTTCGTGACTACGGTATTGGCCCACGCCAACAGGTGGATGATACGCCATATGGCGGCGGTGATGGGATGCTTTTGAAGCCCGAGCCATTATTTGCTGCCGTTCAGGCCGCAAAAGAAAACGACCCAACGGCAAAAGTACTGCTTATGACCCCACGAGGACGACGCTGGAAGCAGGCGTTAGCGCAAAGCTATGCCGAGGTGGATCACGGTTATATCTTCATCTGTGGGCGTTACGAAGGCTATGACGAACGAATTATTACGCTTGTCGACGAACAAATTAGCGTCGGTGACTATGTACTTACTGGTGGAGAGCTTCCGGCGATGACAGTAATTGACAGTATTGTCCGTTTAATTCCAGGAGTATTAGGTGGCGAGGCAAGCGCTGAAATTGAAAGTTTTTCGGATGGGGAGACGCTTGAGTTCCCTCAGTACACAAAACCAGCCGAATTTAACGGTTTACGCGTTCCGGATGTACTTTTAAGTGGAAATCACGCTGTCATTGCTCGGTGGCGCGAAGAACACTCAATTAAGGCTAGTAAAGAGTAGTCGGTAGTTTGTAAGCGGTAGGTGGTAGGCTATGGCTAGCACCCGAGCCACTTACGATTATAAAAAGACAAAAAGAAACCCGCTTGCGCGGGCCTCTTCTGTTGTGGTGGATATCGTATAGCTAGGCTACAACAAGTAAAAAAATTTTTTTTGAATTTTTTCGGAGTGTTTGTTTTTGTAACTTTCGCTGTTGTTACTTTACCCAATAACCTATTAAAGCGCAAGCATATTATTGAAAAATGTTTAAAATAACAACAGTTTGTGTAAATTATGAATTCGGACGTATACTTGAAGCATGAGTATTTTTGCAAAAGCCCTTCCCGCACCAAAAGAAAAGACCGCCAATACACGCCACATTTCATTACTTTATGCAGCAATTTTAGTAGTATTTTTAGTAGCGCAATTATTTACTTTTGATGAATTTACTGCCTTAATTTTGTCATTTAACTTGCCTTTTGGCGATATGGGTGTGCTTGTTATCGCACCGCTCCTTGTAATGGCAGAGCTTTTTGCACTGCCATTTTTACTTCGTATGAAACTAAGCTTCGCTTTTAGGTGGCTTAGTATGCTATTTGGCTGGCTTGTGCCGGTTCTATGGTTGTTTACTAGTAGCTGGGTAGTTAGTACGCAGCCAGGGGCAGAAACCGTGGGCTTTTTAGGGACCGTCGTAAGTGTTATACCTGGGTTGTGGGCGATATTTGTATCAATTGCATTAGGTATTTTAGCTATTTGGGCAAGTTGGGGTATGTGGCCTGGACGCTATGTCCGAAATAAAAAATAGTTGAGTATTGCTGGGTGCGGGGGTATTATGAGAACAAATAAGAGGAGACATTAAGGTATGGAATTTATATCTCAATTAGAACGTACCGTACAAGGTTGGCTCAAAGCGGTGCCGCATCTGCCAGAAGGTGCTCGTAAATGGCTCGGTGATAATATTTGGTGGATTGCTGCTATTGGCGCAGTACTCACCGGTATAGGTGTACTTGGAATCTTTATAACACTACTAAGTAATGTGGCGACTCTTGGCAGTCCTATTCTCTCGTACTACGCCTCGACTACCTTTATTATGTGGGTAATTGTTAAAGCGAGTATTACGCTCGCTTTCGCAATTCTCGAGTGTGTATTGCTTGCATTGGCGGTTTCGCCGCTAAAACAAAAACAGAAAAAAGGTTGGGTGCTACTTTTCGCAGTATTACTGCTCGGCGTTTTGTCGGTTGTCGTTAGCTCGATCCTAACCTTTAGTGTATTTGGATTTATTGTGAATATTATTTTCGGTGCACTCTGGCTTGCAGTAAGCGCATACTTCTTGTTTGAAATTCACGGACAGTTTGCCCATGTAGAACGCTCAAAGGGCGTAAAGAGAAAAGCAGCTTCACATTCGCAAAAAAAGTAAGGGTGCGTCGCTATAAGACTTGAGCATTCACCTCTATTGCGGTATAATACTTCGGTACTACACACGTAGGCGCGATAGGGTGTCGCCAAGTGGTAAGGCACCAGTTTTTGGTACTGGCATTCGGGGGTTCGAATCCCTCCACCCTAGCCACGAAAGAAAATTAAGCCTCTTCGGAGGCTTTTTGTTTTACTGAAAAATAAATTACTGGCCGTTTACGCGGCGAAATAGCAGGGTAAGTTTCTTACTTTTTTTCAAAGGACTCTTGAATTT
>CAMPIW010000008.1 GCA_946886635.1 uncultured Candidatus Saccharibacteria bacterium
GCTATAAAGGCGGCGTGAGTTTTCGATAATTTGTGGGGTTGTATCAATTTGTTCAGGCGGAAGCTTTAGTGTTGTGGCGCTAAAGGCCGGGGCTTTTTCGCCGTTAATGACCATATTGATAATGAAATGACGGTTGTGCATTTGCAAAAGATCGCCCGGTTCGAATTGTGGTTCAAATTGTTTTGAGAGGATTGGTGCGTCATCGGCTGATACGCGGAATGAAATCATCGAACCAACGTTACCAAATACGGCGTCGCGCACGGTGTCGGTCATTTGCCCAATATACTGGTTGGCGACGGTAAGGTTAAGCGCATACTTACGTGCTTCAGACAGAATTGTGGCGAACGAGTCGGTGGCAAAGTTTTGGAATTCGTCGACATATAGATAGAACGGGCGACGGTCGGCAATGTTAGGGATGTCGCTACGGCTCATAGCAGCCAGTTGGATTTTCGTTACCAAAAAGGCACCAAGAATTGCGGCGTTATCTTCACCAATCAGCCCCTTTGACAGATTGACGACCAAAATTTTACCTTCGTCCATAATTTGACGAATGTTGAAGGTCGACTTTGGTTGACCAATAATATTACGGATGGTGGGGTTGGCGGTAAAAGCTCCTACTTTATTAAGAACCGGTGCAATTGCTTCAGCCTGGAACTTATCGTTCCAGCTGGCGTATTCAACATTCCAAAACTGCAGTACAACGCTGTCGGTACAGTAGCTCAGCGTTTCTTTACGGAACTTTTTATCGGTTAGCATACGGGCGATATCGAGCATGGTCGTTGATGGACGGTCCAGGAGCGCCAAAATGGTGTAGCGCAAAATGTACTCGAGCCGTGGACCCCAGCTTTCGCCGAACATACGTTTTAATACGCCAATAACTTCTGAGCTAATGTTACTTTTTTGTTCGGGGTTAGTAACTTCGAGCGGGTTAAAGCCGATTGGATACGCCGTGTCGGCTGGGTTGAAGTACACCACATCTTTAAGGCGACTGGCCGGGATAAAGCGCATATTATTAACGGCAAGGTCGCCGTGTGGATCAACAATTGCGTAGCCATGGTCGTGGAAAATATCACTCAGGGCGAAAAGCTCAAGCAATCCCGACTTACCTGCCCCGGTTTGTCCAATAATGTATACGTGACGCGAACGGTCCTCGCGGAGCATACCAAACTGGTGGTTAATGCCGCGGAAATTTGTTAGGCCAAATGCACTAATGTTTTCGTCAATAACTGGATTACCGGTGATAATAGGAAGCTTAGCGGGTGGCTCGGCGGTTTTTGAAGTTGCCCAAACAATATTAGGAGTTTCTACATTGGTGTGTGGCAAGTGGAATACACTGGCGAGCTCTTCAATATTGAGAATGAAACCACCAGAACCAAACTGGCGCTGACGGTACGGAATAAGACCTTCTTTATTGAAAACTGCTCCACTCGCTTTAAAACCGTTGAGGTTGGTTGAGTTGAATTGCTTAAATGTTCCAACAATAGCTTGAAGTTGCTGACGGGCGTGTTCTTGGTTTTCCCCAAGGTAAGCAACCCTAATTTTTACTTGGTAGCCAAGTTTTGTTGCCTTGTTTTCAGCTTCAGAAATACGGGTTTTATCGCGGTCCGAAAGTTCTTTAGCAACGCTTACTTTTTCGTTTGCTTCAGGTGGTTTCCATAGTGCCTCAAGTACACCTGGAAGCCAGCCAAGATACTTACTACTTGAGCTGATCCTGCCATCTCGAACAGCTTTTATCCATTTTTCGGTTGTTTTGTGCCAATCGTCGGCAACGGGACGCGTCAAAATTTGCACCCACATTTCATCGCCGGTACTTTCGAGTTTGGCGAGTGTGCCGGTGATACCAGCGAGTGGGTCGACTTCAAAGCTTTGGAATGTTTTAATCGGTAGTACTTCATTTCCGGTGAGGGTGATGTCGGTAGTGTATACAACACTATGTTCGCTTTCGTGGGTGACATAATCTTCATCGGCTTCGCGAATTTGCACGGTAGGATACTGCGAATAAATTTGGCCTTCAACGAAGGTGCGAAGGCGTTTTGGCACCCAAACGTAAAAGCGAATTTGACCGTTAACGCTCGCAAACTCGAAACTGAGGTGTTCTTGGAATCCCCCATTCATTTTTAGTTCTTCGGCATCACGCAAAATACCATGAAGACTGGCAAACATTTGCTCGGCGGCGAGCTCTTTTTTGTCATTCGTTTTTGGAATTTCAAGAACAAGAAGATCGGCCTCAAGGTTTTGAATGATGACAGCACGCCTATTGTTGCGCCACGTCAAAAAACCGAGTACCAAAACGATTGGTAGCCAGACGTACCACTGTAGGAAGAAGTTCAGGATTGCACCAATTAGTTCCATAGCTTGACTCTATTCTCTCACCTCTGGAAAGATTAGGCAATAATGCTTAAGCTTCGCCGGCGAGTACGTATGTTGCTTTTGCCACTCGCTTGAACTGCGCTTTGCTTTGCAGGTTCAATAGAATGGTTGTTTCTTTCACTTGGCGACTTTTGAGTACGCGTTTAACAATTTCGTCGCGGTGAAGTGGCTCTTTGGCGTTGCGAAGTACATCAGCGATGATGTCGCTGACTGTCCCCTTGCTGTAGCCCCAGTTATCAAGCGCGTAGATTCCACGGCCAATGAGCACAAAGCGCTTATCTTTAATAAGTTCGTTGTGGATTGCTTGGGTGGTCACGTCTTTACGCTTAAAGCTACTGCCCTTAATGGCCTTTGCGATGTCTGAGAAGTGCATCGGTTTTTTATTGTCGGCCAAAATAACGTAAATTTTATCACGAATGTTTTTAGGGTTAACGGTTGGCCATTTGGTAAGACCCCAAGAGTCGCGAAGGTGCGCAAGCTGCTTGCTAATACTGGCAAGAGCGGCTACTTGTGCTGGGTGTTCGTAGCTCAATTTGTCGAAAAGCTGATCAACAGTTTGTGGTTCTTTTGCCTCTTTGATTATTTTTACAATGTCATCAACACGGCTTTTAAGTTTCTTTTCGTCACCGTATTCTGCAACGGCGGTAGATTGGAAGTAACTATCGTTTTCGTCGACGACTGTAAGGTTTGGAGCAAGCGTTGCAATGAAAGCGACGTGAGCGCGCTCTTGTTGGTTGGTGGTTTTGTCGTACAGTTTGTCGGCAAGGTCTTGGACGCGTGCTGCACGCCCCATTTCACTGAGGGTTCGAATAAAAACTTTTTCGAGACTGGCAACGGTATCGGTCTTGCCATCTTCGGCCGCAATTTTAAGACGAATAAGAATAGCTTTTTCGAGCTGACGAACACGTTCACGAGTAATTCCAAGAAGTTCACCAATTTGTTCAAGTGTTTCGCGGCGATCATAAAGACCAAAGCGGCGCGTAATAATTTCGCGTTCACGCTCTTGGTCGATGAGAGAAATGATGTCTGCGACCCCTGTTTTGAGGTCAATGGTCGGCTTGAGTTCAGTAGTTTCGGTCATTGTTATCTTTCTTTCCTTACACGCCCCACTTCGTCTCGGATTTAACTTCTATTCATAATTCTTTAATATCATTTTACAATATTATGTGAATAATGTCAAAGAATTTGTTTAGTTACTTAATTATAGCATATATTCGACAATGCATATATATAGTGTCGTTAGACTTTTAGTTATCCACAGTATGTGGTATAGGTGCGTATTTTGAGCTAATTAACAGGGTCCGTTTGTAATTTTAGAAATTTCAGTGACGTGCCAAATTACGTCGGGATAGTCTATTCCGCGGGCCTCGACGCAGTAATACGGGACTGTTCGCGGGTCAGTCTCAAGTGGGTCTTGTTGCACACCACCATTGGTCGGTGTTGCCCATGAATCCCAAAAACTGGTAACCGGGAAGTTTCCACCTTGTTGGACAAGACGGCTAACGAGGCTATTGTAGAAGGTTCGCACTACGTTTTCTTGAGCCTTGTTCCAGTTATCATTGGTGGTAAAATTGTTGCCGTAGGTAAGAAGTTGCTCTTTTGTTACAGGGGTATCCCAAACGCGGCTATTCCATCCAGTAACTTGCATGCTGTCGTGGTTCCAGTTACCACAGCCAGTAATATAGTCGGTAAGATCGCCACCCTGGTTTACAGCCTTCCCCGCCCCTTCGTCAATAAGATCTTGGCAAATTTGAGATAGTAATACACCGTTTTGCACCGGCGAGTCAATAGAGTAAAGCGGTATTTCACCCGAGCTCTCCATGGTAAGTTCGACGGGTTCAGAAACCTCTACTTTTGTAGGGAGCGTTGTCGGGTATTCACCTGTTTTAATCAGCGCTTTTTGCATTTCGGTAGCCACGTGGTCGAGGTCACTTTGGGCAGCGCGCGCGGCGGCTGATTTTGTAACGCCTCTGTACGTTACCATCGTCAAAGAAGCAATAATGGCGATAACAACAATCACGATAAGTAACTCAACAATTGAAAAGCCGCGATTTATTGAAGGTTTCCGCCCGTAAATCATAAGCTTATTGTAGCAGATGCGTTATTTCTTGGCAGATTTTGTAGAGGTCTTTTTGGTAGTCTTAACGGTTTTCGCGCGAGTCTTTTTAGCGGGTGCTTTTTTTGCAGCTGGCTTACGTTTTGCAAAGCGTCCTTTAGCTTCGGGCGCGTCGGTAATCATTAGTATTGCTTGGTCTTGAGTAATTGTTTTAGGTTCGGTATCTTTAGGAATTTTGGCGTTATTTGTACCGTTGGTAACGTAGGGACCATAGCGACCATTAAGTACTTTTACTCCGTCGCCGAAGTCGGCGATATTTTTTTCGGCTTCGGCTTTTAGCTTGGCGGCATAAAGCTCGAGCGATTCTTCAAGGGTAATCGTGTGCGGGTCGAGCGGTTTGATGCTAATGAAAAGCTTTGTTTTGGTTTCGGGGTTATCTACTTGAATGTAGGGACCAAAACGACCAATGTTAGCTTTCATTGGAAGGCCCTCGGGGGTTTCGCCTACCAGGCGCGGAAGTTGGAACGCTTTGAGCGCTTGTTCAAGGGTAACAGTATCAACCCGAGCGCCCTTTGGCATTGGGGCGAACTGCGGCTTTTCTTCAACATCGCTGCCGTCGGGGTTTTTTGTATCGCCAAGTTGAAGCATAGGGCCAAAACGACCAAGCCGGGCATAAATCATCTTCCCTGTTTTGGGGTCGGTACCTACCGAGGTAGCTTGCGCAACTTGCGCGCGGTCGATGCCGCCCGAATTTTCGATAAGTTTATGGAAAGGCTGATAGAATTTATCGAGCATAACGTTGCGCGCTAAAGCACCAGTTGCGATTTGGTCGAATTCTTTTTCAACTTCAGCGGTAAAACCGTAATCGACAACTTGTTCGAAATAATCACCAAGGAAATCGGCAATCATCATGCCAACTGAAGTGGGAACGAGCTTGCCCTTATCGGAACCGGTTTTTTATTGCAAGATTTCGGGAGCATATTCTGCGCCAGGTGTAACAGCCAGCGTAATAGCATCACCTTCGGTGCCCTCGCCCTCACCCTTTTCGGCGTAACCACGAACTTGAACAGTGTTAATAATAGTCGCGTAGGTTGAAGGACGACCAATCCCAAGTTCTTCGAGTTTTTTAACTAATGAACCTTCGGTGAAGCGAGCGGGTGGACGAGCAAAGGTTTGGCGCGCATCGGCGTGGTCTAGCTTAAGATTGTCGCCGGTTGCCATAGCCGGAAGAAGATCTGGGTCTTTTTTACCGCCACCGTATACTTTGAGGAATCCGTCGAAAATAACAACTTCGCCCTTAGCCTCGAATGTAAGTTGCGAGGTACTGATAGTGATGGTTGCGACGGTTTTTTCAAGCTTTGCTGGTGCCATTTGGCTAGCCAATGTTCGGCGACGGATAAGATCGTATAGTTTTTGGTCGTACTCGTTACTACTCCCCTTATCGGCCGACTTATCGGTTGGACGAATCGCTTCGTGTGCCTCTTGAGCGCTGGCAGACTTGGTTTTAAATTGGCGAACCTGCGAGTATTCTTCACCGAATGCACCCTTAATATACGTACTAATTGCCGCAATTGCTTGGCCGCTTAGCGTAGTAGAGTCGGTACGCATGTAGGTAATTTTACCTTCTTGATAGAGCTTTTGAGCGCTCGACATGGTTGCGCGTGAACCAAAGCCAAGCTTGCTGTTGGCTTCTTGTTGAAGGGTACTTGTAGTAAACGGTGCGCCGGGGTTACGAGTACCCGGGCTGGTCGTGACGTTAGATACGCTAAACTGCGCATTTGAAAGGCTCTCAAGGAACTTTTGGGCTTCATCTTCGGTGTCAAATCGTTGTGGAAGCTCGGCCTTAACGGTGGCGCCATCATGGGTAAATTCGGCAGTAACTTTAAATTGGAATGAACCTTCGAAGGCTTGAATTTCGCGTTCGCGTTCAACTAATAGACGGACTGCTGGTGATTGCACACGACCAGCTGATTTACCGCCTGGTACTTTTTGCCAAATAACCGGACTGAGTTCAAACCCTACTAAGCGGTCAAGAATTTGACGGGCCTGTTGAGCTTGAACGAGCTGCATGTCCACTGTACGGGGTTGCTTGACGGCTTCCTCGATGGCTGATTTCGTAATTTCGTGAAAAACAATACGATTTGTTTTTGCAGGGTCGAGGCCTAGAACTTCGCAAAGGTGCCACGCAATCGCCTCCCCTTCGCGGTCTTCATCAGTTGCGAGCCAAACGACTTCGGCTGTTTTTACTGCTTTTTTAAGTTCGGTAATGGTTTTCTTTTTTTCGGCATCAACTTCATAAATAGTTTCAAAGCCGTTCTTGACATCAATGGGTGGTGTGCCATCTTTGGTTTTTTTAGCAATTGAACGAATATGGCCCACGCTTGAGAGTACATGAAAATCTTTACCGAGGTATTTCTCGATGGTTTTTGCTTTTGCCGGGGACTCTACGATAACGAGGTTTTTAGCCATATATATAAGTATACTCAGTGTTTCTAAATTTTAACTTAAGTTTGATGCACCAGGTTCATTCCGCTAGCACAACGCACGACTGTACACCACGTTGCTATAGTTTGTAAAGAAAAACCCATGAAAAACCCGAAAGTAACCCTTTAAATACTTATAAAAAAGTAACCCCCAGTTTTTCAACTGAGGGTGGGACGGGATTTCCGCCACTGGTTAATGATTTGCCAGGTGGTGCTCGAGATGCCACTGCGCTTCGGCGAACCGTTCGCGGGAATGCTCGGCACTGCTTCGCCGGTTGTCGGTGATCCAGTGATAGACATACTTCTCGATGGAGTACACCTCATAATGGACAGGTTGACGACCAAAGGCGACCTTCACGGCGATCTGGATGTTGCCATCGTGTTGGAAGGCAACGCCTTCCATGCCTCGAATGCCGACGGCAAACCGTACACCCTCGACTGTGTACGAGGGGTTTGGCTGCTTCAGGCCAAGTCGTTGGCGGATCCCGAGCGGTGCACGCACCTCTGCGGGTTCGGTTGGGAGGTCTTCGTTCTCGAAGATCGCAACGGCGGTGGCGGTCATCTGTTGGACCATACCGGCGAACGCATCGTCGGTCAGGTAGATTTCCATGGCGACCTTTCAGTTGGAGCGGCCAATGTGTACCTTCTTATTATATCATAAAGACAGGTATAAATCAATATAGGCCGTAACGACCCCCTTTCATTTTAATAGTCCCTTTTAACTCCATCATAGTAAGTGTTTGCAGTAGTTCGGCGGTGGGAAGCGACGAAAATGTTTTGTGTGAGGACAACTTAGCAATAAGTGCTTCGGTTGTTTTCGCTTTGTTCTGGAGCTGAGCAATAATGTACACTTCGAGTTCAGTATCGCCAAGTGGGAGTAACGACTGCACCGGTTTTAACTCGGGTGCAATAACATTAAGAACGTCTTGCGCGCTGAGCGCTACATGCGCCCCTTGTTGAATGAGTTTGTTTGGTCCGGCTGAAAGTAAACTCGTAATTGGACCCGGCACTGCAAATATTTCTTTATTTTGATCGAGCGCATGGCCAACTGTAGAAAGTGTGCCACTTTTTTCGGTCGCTTCGGTAACGATAACAGCGTCGGCCAGCCCACTTACTAAACGATTCCTTTTGAGAAAATCGTAGTTACGGGCATCCTCACCCAGCGGCTTTTCGCTGATTAATGCCCCACCCTTCTTAACAATTTGCTCAGCTAAGCCGGTATGCGTTGCCGGGTATATATAATGCAAGCCGCTAGCCATAACCGCGACCGTTGTTCCGCCAGCTTCAAGTGCGGCCTTGTGAGCGACGGCATCAATCCCAAAGGCAAGCCCACTAATAATCACTATCCCCTGTTTGGCGAGGTCGTAAGCCAGCCTGTGCGTGACTTCTACTCCGTAGGCAGTTGGTTTTCGCGATCCAACAATCGCGACGCTTTTTATATGATGTTCCGGGAGTGCGCCCGCTACATATAGTTCAGTTGGTGGTGCGTGGATAGTGGCGAGAACAGATATAAACTCGTTCTCTCCTATACTTTTTCTATTGATTTTACCAATTTTCATGTTTACCCTCGAATACGTATTGACATTAAGTCAAACAGGTGCTATAATCGAAAACGATTGACACAGTGAAAATCTGCGTCAAGCACCTTATACCCCCTATTTCTAACGGTAGTTACTATTAATAGTACTGCCAATGTTAGGTAGTGTGCAAGGCGCTTTTAAAGTACCTACCCTCCACTTTTCTGGCTTGAGAATTCATTCTTCGACAGCTTTGCATGCTTACTAATCCCTTTAACACCGGTTCTTCGGAATTGGATCCCGTTTAAAAAGAGTGTATTTTAGTGAATATCAAGTATTGGTTGTTTTCTCTGCGAGGTTCAACCAGGCGCGCATGATCATAGCTATCGGTGCGACGCTTCACTGCACACCCTTTGGGTGGGTTAAAGGGTAAAATGGCGCCAGGTGATGCCCACCCTTACCTGGCGCCTTTTTATGCCCAAAAAAATAGTCTGAAAAATGAACAACCCCCGCAAAATAGCGGGGGTTGTTGCTTGGTGGTCATGCGCTGGAAAGCATCATGTCGATGCGATCGTGCTGCTCGATGAGCATGATGATGTCATCGTCGTGCTCGTGCGGTGGACGTCGTGGCGGTCGTGTTTCGGAAACCCTTTCAGCACTCATGAGCCGTACTCCAATCAAATGACTGTCAAGCAACTTTCACAGGAGCTTGACTGTGGTGGTTGGCGCTATGGCCAAGTTGACGGTCAAGCTCGACCGGAAACACTTGTAGTATGTGATAATTCACTCATTTATGCAAGCGTAGACGTAATGGCTCGGTAGCTGGTAGGAGGTGGGCTACACTGTATGGCTGGTTGATTCGAGCTTGCCCTCAATGAAATCACGCACAAGTGCTGTCAATGTCGTTTCGATGAGCGTTGCGAGCTGTTCTGCTTCGGTTTTACTAAATGCGCTCAACACAAACGCCGCGTCGTCCATTTGGTCGCGCAGTTCGTTCCAGATACCAATTCGAATACGGCTGTAATCGGGCCCCAGATGGGCGTTAAGGCTCTTTATGCCGTTGTTGCCGGCATCACTCCCCTTTTGTCGAATACGGACAGTACCAAACGGTAACGCGAGTTCGTCGTGGATGACGAGTACGTCGGTTGGTGGTTCGAGTTTATAAAAATCAACAAACGAACGAGCCACTTGTCCGGTTTCGTTATAAAACGACTGCGGCTTTACCAGTAGGACCTTTTCATCATCGATACTTATTTCTGCAATAGTTGCTTTGAATTTTGTATCGGTTCGCCAAGGGGCGTTCTCTTTGGTTGCAATTGCGTCAAGAACCATGAACCCAACATTATGGCGAGTGCGGGCGTATTGTGTGCCGGGGTTGCCTTGAGCAAAGATTAGTTTCATAGGGTTCCTAGGGGTGTAGCACTACTCTTCTTCGTTAGTTTCGCTCGCAAGCTTCGCTTTAGCTGCTTGTTCGCGTTCGCGGTTTGCTTTAATTTGTTTTTCGTCGCGGAAACTAATTTTTAGTGACGTACCAATAAGGTCGAAGTTTTCACGCAGTACGCGTTCGAGGTGACGCTTATAGCTCCAGTGGAGGAATTTCAGGTTTGAGCCATAAATAACGAACCACGGTGGTGAAACGTCGGTTTGGACCATGTACCGAAGACGTGGGTGGGTGTTTTTAAGCCCAGATGGTGGGTGCGCTGAAACCGTTTTTTGAAGAAGGTCATTAAGTTTACGGGTTTTGAATT
>CAMPIW010000009.1 GCA_946886635.1 uncultured Candidatus Saccharibacteria bacterium
ATATTAGAAAAAATCGCCTCGAGGAACCTGGCTTCTCACACCCCGATTTAAAAGATATTGAATATCAAGTTGATCGTAAGTCACTTGAAGAAGACATACAATTTCTCGAACTCGTGCAGGGGTATTCACAGGATAGTGAATTAAATGAACATACACGGCGTGAACGTATTCAGGCGATTATGTCTATATTGGCGTTTACTACTTTGAATGGAAGCGCTGACGAAGTTCGTAAATATATTTAGTAAGAATTCACATTACTCGACTATAATAGATAGTAATGAACCAAACATTGGCGTTAGAAATAATGCTCTCGGGGGAGAGTGTGCTACTTACCGGTCCTGCAGGGGCGGGTAAAACATTTGTATTGAACCAGTTTATTAAACTTGCCAAACATGAAGGTAAACACGTGTCGGTGACGGCAACAACTGGCTTGGCGGCCACACACTTGGGCGGCACAACGATTCATAGCTGGGCCGGTATCGGTGTAGGCGATTTTTTGCCGAGTGGGTTTGCCGAGCATATGGCGAAGGGTCGTCGCGAGATTATTGAAAAAACGAATGTTCTTGTGATTGATGAAATTAGTATGCTGCATGATTTTCGGCTTGATATGGTCGATGAGGTGTGTCGTATTGTTCGTAAAGAGCCCGACCTGCCGTTTGGTGGCATCCAAATCATTATGTCAGGTGACTTTTTCCAGCTCCCACCGATTAACAGGGGAGATTCACGCGCCGGTAGCTTTGTAGTGAACTCAGATGTCTGGCAAGAGCTCGACCCGGTTATTTGTTATCTTGAAGAGCAGCACCGTCAAGACGATGAAACGCTTATTGAGATTTTGAATGCAATTAGGGCAGGTGACGTGCGTCGTAACCATGCAGAAACACTGCTGGCACGTACCGAAGTGTATCCCGAAGATTTCGAACTACTTACCGAACTACACACCGTAAATGTTGATGTCGATACAATGAATGCTGCTAAACTTGCCGAAATTGAAGGTGACGAAATATCGTACGAGCAGTCGAGTACGGGTTCTGAAAATTATGTGGAAGGCTTGCAACGGTCGGTCCTTGCTCCGAAGGTGCTTAATTTGAAGTTAGGCGCACTGGTGATGGCGGTTAAAAATAGCCCCGAGCGTAAGTATGTCAACGGAAGTATTGGAACGGTTATCGATTTTGAGCCGCATACCGATTATCCAATTGTGGCGTTTCAAAATGGCAAAGAGGTTGCTATGTCGCCGGATACTTGGGAGCTTCGCGATGGTGATAAAAAACGAGCAAGTATTACGCAAATTCCGCTTCGTTTGGCGTGGGCAATTACTGTTCACAAATCACAAGGCATGACGCTCGATGCGGCACGTATCGACCTTCGAAAAGCCTTCGTAGAGGGGATGGGGTACGTTGCCCTAAGCCGAGTAAAAAATGTGAACAACCTGTATTTAACAGGGATAAATCAGATGGCTTTACGAGTCAGCCCCGAAGCACAACACATTGATGTTCATCTGCGAGATAAAGCAGTGAGCGCGGCCAAACAATTTGCACATTTAGCGAAAAACGCTGAAAAAAGGGCAAAAGATCCGCCAAAGAAATCAAAAGCCGCAAGTGGGTGGGCAGAGAAGATCGAGAAAATGCGTGAAGTATATCCTAACGCATATCGCCCCTGGCTTGAATCTCAAGATGAAGAGTTAAAGCAATATTTTCAGCAAGGTGAATCAATTGAAAAATTAAGCACGCGGCTCGGTCGTCACCAGGGATCAATTAAAATGAGGCTCCAAAAACACTTCGGTGAAGATGTTGTTGCCTAGGGTTAGGCTAGTATACCCACCGAAGTGTATAATAAGTTTTATATGAAAGATCCCTTTGCAAAGAATGAAGTGAAAATCGCCGTTATTGGTGGGGGAACAGGAAGTTTTACAATGCTTTCTTCCTTAAAAAAATATACAACGCAAATTGCAGCCATTGTAAGTATGGCCGATGACGGCGGAAGTACCGGTGTGTTACGAGATGAACACGGTACGCTGCCACCTGGTGATGTTCGCCAGTGTTTAGTAGCACTTAGTGATACGCCAAAGGTGCGCGAACTATATGAATACAGGTTTGATATCGGTACTTTTGGTGTCCACTCTTTTGGTAATATCCTTTTAACGTCTCTCGAAAAAATTAGCGGCGACTTCAGCCAGGCTGTTGAAACGGCATCAGAAATTCTCCGTATTCACGGGACAGTAATTCCAGCCACACTTGATAATGTTCGATTAAAAATGGAGTGGGAAGATAAAAGTTTAGTGCTCCATGGTGAACGTGTGATTGACTCAGAGTATTTCAAGCACGACCCGCGCCGCGCAAAACTGTCACTTCTTCCGGCTGCAAAACCAAACCCGTTGGCAGTTGCGGCAATCGAGCAGGCTGACATTGTTGTTATAGCACCTGGTGATTTGTACACGTCGCTCGGTCCACTGTTAGTTATTGACGGGATTGGCGAAGCGCTCGCAAATACAAATGCTAAAAAGTTCTACGTTGCGAACCTAGTGAGTAAGCGTGGCCAAACCGACGGATTTACTGTAAGCGACCACGTAGCAGAAATCGAACGCTTTGCGGGTAAAGGTATCCTTGATTACGTGCTGTACAACAAAGAAGCGCCGAGTGAAGATGTTGCACGACTCTATAAAGAAGAAGGTGGGTACGTAACCGTTGCCGATGTAGAGAAACTTACCTCTGAACCATACGAAGCGGTAGGAGGGGATTTCTTAGGAAAAATGGCGACCAAAAACGGCGCCGACTCACTTATTGGGAAACGCTCGTTGATCCGTCATGATGCTAAAGCCGTTGCTAAGTTAATTTTGGAGCTTTACCACCAAGATGAAAAATGAGAATGAAGCATTTCAATTAATCGACCTCGACCGCACGCTTTTTAATACATCACATTTTGCAAAAGTTCTTACCGAAGAAATAAATAAAAGCTACCCAGGAGTCGGCAGTCGTCTTGATGAGATGTTTGAAACAGCCTACCAAAAAGGGGAGACATTCTTTTTATTACGCTATTTACGCGAATTCATGGGTGATGAAGCGTTTGAGAAGCTTGTGCAGCAGCTTGTTGCTCGTGAAGGCGAGGATGCATTTTGGCTGCCGGGCGCTAAAGAGCGACTCGTTCTGGCTGAAGAGATTTCTTCACTGGAATCGCCAGCATGGGGTATATTGACGTACGGTGATGAGGTTGATCAGCAAATGAAACGTACCATCATTGGATTGCAAAATGCTCCTATGCTTTTAACCGATACACCGGATAAAGCAGAGGTTATTCGTGGGTGGAAGACTGATGACGGGCGCTTTACGCTGCCGCGTGAGCTTGGCGGCCTGGCTGTCGATGTTCTTACGCTCGAAGATGACAAACTACGAGCCTTTAAAGATCTTCCTGACGGTGTTCACGGGGTGTGGGTAGCGACAGGTCACGGTACAGACCAAGAAATACCCGACGAACTTGTAGGTAAGGTGACGGCTGTTCCAGACCTTTATGCCTCGATGGAGCATATTAAACGGATTCTTTCTTAATAAAGAGGCCCTTCCGGCCGCACTGTGACCAAAAATACCACGTTTTCCACCGGGGTATTTTTTTATGTTCACCTCTGGGGTAGAGAGATACTTATCCCCAGTTGTGTGGATAAACTGACACGTTATTCAAAAATGTCAAAATTGGGGGTTGCCGTGGGTAATAGTGGGTAGTATGATTAGTCCAAGTGGAAAAGAAGACCACAAGACAAACACTACACATTAAAAAAATAACTCTAGCACCCTTAGAACAAAACAACCGGAAAGGTTAGCGTGGCCCAAGTAGATTATTTTGAACGAAGACTAGACGATAAACGTCGTTTGACGATACCGTCAGAGCTTCGCGAAGAATTTCTCTCAGGCGTCGTTCTTACTAGGGGATTTGGCACTTACTTGCACCTATATCCAAAATCGGTATGGGAACAAGAAGTTGAACCGGCATTACACGCAAGCGGGAGCATTCTTGATGAAAAGATTGCAGATGTGAACGTACAATTTCGCCGGGGTAAAACTGAAGCTGAGCTCGACCAAAAACAAGGTCGTGTCACAATTGAGCAACACTTGCTCGACTACGGACACATTACTCGCGATATTATCGCAGTAAGAGCAGGGCAATATTGGCGCCTCATGGCTGGAGATTCCGAATAATCTGATTCAACTTACCCGTTGATAATGTAGTAGGTCGGCTCTTTAAAAATCAAACAGCAAAAAGAAACTCTCGAGATCAACTATCTGGTAGTGAGGCGTGGTATGCGGAAACACATAAAACAATCCGTTGCACCTTCTCTAAAAAACACACCTCCCAAAACTCCACCTCACATAAGTCTCTCAACTCGTCGAGCTACACATATTAGTGTCTTTCTAGATACTCCTACCGTAGCCGACACGACTTCTAAAAAGTATGTTTACATACTTTTACAAAAACAAACACATGCGAAAACAAACAGCTTCACTATCAGTTAGGTGATCTCGAGAAATTTCGAAAGAATAGAGAAAAAATGAAGTTCTTCATTTTTTGAATATTCTGAGAAATTTCCTCGAGATATGTAATCATATCTCGAGCTCCTCTATTGCAGCACTTTGCTATAATAGGGAAGATGAGTAAAGAACATCCACCACATCATGTTCCGGTTCTATTTGACGCGGTTCTTCGTGAACTAGCACCAAAAGTAGGCGAATCATACCTTGATTTGACTGCTGGGTACGCTGGCCACGCGAAAGCCGTGCTTGATATAACCAAAAACGATAAGGAGAGTGTTCTGGTTGACCGTGATGAATATGCGATTGCGCATTTAGAATCACTAAACCGGGGCGTTCGGCTTATGCACACCGATTTTGTATCTGCGGCAACGCAGCTCTATGAAGAGGGTAGTACATTTGATCTTATCCTGATTGATTTGGGGGTGTCGTCACCACAGCTCGATCAGGGCGAACGAGGGTTTTCATTTAAGCGAAATGGTCCACTGGATATGCGGATGGACCGAACCCAAAGCTTCACAGCGGCGGATTTGGTAAATACTGCATCTATTCAAGAGCTCACGACTATCATTCATGAATACGGGGAAGAACCGTATATGCAGGCAAAAAATATTGCCGAACAGATAGTTGGAGGAAGGCCATTTAACGACACAGAAACACTCGCGAACCTCATTAAGCAAACTTATCGTGGCCGACAAGGTAAAATCCACCCAGCCACGCGTACTTTTCAAGCGCTCCGCATTGCCGTAAACGACGAACTCGGGCAAGTGAAAGCACTATTACCACTCCTTCCAAAACTTTTAAAAAAGGGGGGAAGAGTAGGGGTGATAAGCTTCCATAGTCTTGAGGATCGCCTCGTGAAACGCTCATTCAAGGATCAAACCGATTCTGGATTAGAAGCTGAACTCGAGGTGCTGACCAAAAAACCGATTTCAGGAGCCACCGACGACGTTCACAATCCGCGATCACGTAGCGCAAAGTTACGAATCGCTGTGAAAAAATAAAACAAAAAGGGAAAGGGCACAAAAACATGCCAGTTCACATTCAAGTACAGTACTCAGACCAACCGCAGATCATTGCAGTTCGCGTTAAATAGTACATACGCCTTTACCTACTGTCTCATAGCGGTAGGTAAAGGCCCATGGTTCAGAGAGGTCTAAAGCCTTAAAGAGCCACATAAAAAACAAAAAATTGAAAACAAAAAACACCACATGTCACAAAATAACAATTATTACGTTTCTCGTCGTCAGCAAAATTGGTCTCGTAACCAAAATACGACTCGTTTCCAGTCGGCAATTAAACTCGGGCCAGTTGCGCATACAGTGCTTGTAGCACTGATGATTATTGTCCTTGGTTTGATTTACGTCACCCAGGCAACACGCACGACTGGCTACGATTACGAAGCCCAAAAAATCGATAGTCAAATTGCTGACTTCAGTGAACAGAAAAGTGAGCTCGAAGTAGAGTCAGCCCGACTTACTGCTCTTGAGACTATTAAGAACAGTAGTGTGGCACAAGAAATGACCTCTCCAGCGTCAACTCAATACGTTCAAGAATAGTACTCTTAGATTATGAAACCCGAATTACTCCAAGGCAGTCGATCTCGCATTTTAGCTTTCGTAGTGTTAGCAATTGCGACTGTTTTTGTAATTCGGCTTTTTTATTTGCAAGTTATCCAGCACAACCATTACGTTGCTTTAGCGCAGGTTGAGCAGGTAAAGAAGGAACGGCTTCCAGCTACTCGAGGTGAAATTTATGCATTGAGTGGTGAAAGCCCAGTGAAACTGGTGTTAAATGAAACAGTTTACACTGTGTTTGTCGACCCAGCAATCATTATTGATACCGGTGAAGCCGAGCGCGTGGAAACGACGATGCGTGAGATTGCCGGTGGTAACCTTCGTGACGGTTTTGAAGAAATGCTTGTTAAAAAAGACTCTCGGTATCAGATTATCGCCACTCGAGTAACGCGTACCCAGGCCGAAAAAATAAAAGACAAAGACCTAAGTGGTATTGGGTTTCAGTCCGTTTCTCAGCGAGTATATCCTGAAGGTCAGCTTGCTTCACAGGTGCTAGGTTTTGTGAATGCCGAGGGTGATGGTAAGTATGGCCTTGAGGGCTATATGAACGACGAGCTAAGCGGTGTCGATGGGCGGTTAGTGACCGTTACCGACGTCAGTGATGTGCCATTAACAATTGGTGATCGTAATATTCGCGAACCTGCACAAGACGGTAAAAATATCGTTATGACAATTGACCGCAACATTCAATCAAAGGTAGAGCAATCATTGTTGGCGGGTATTAAACGTAGTCGTGCAACCGATGCAAGCGTAGTAGTAATGGATCCAAATACCGGGCGTGTCATGGCAATGGCGAACCTCCCAACCTATAATCCTTCGGAGTATTACAAGGTAACTGATGCTGCACTATTTAATAATGCGGCTATTTCGGTACCCTATGAACCAGGTTCCGACGTAAAAACGTACACATTAGCGGCGGCAATCGATAAAAACGTCGCATCGGCTACTGACACTTACAACAACACCGACTATATACGGGTGGCAGACCGCACAATAACGAATGCCAGTAAGGGACACACAGGAATTATCTCATTTCAGACAGCCTTAACCTGGTCGCTTAATACTGGTTTTGTTACATTAGCGCAGCGTCTTGGCGACGGAACGCATATTACAAAAACAGCTCGCGATACCATGTACGAATATTTTCACGACCGCCTAGGGCTCGGCAAATTGACCGGCATTGAGCTTGCCAACGAACAAGAGGGAATTGTTATTTCGCCCGATCGGCCCGAGGGTAACGCGGTTCGTTACTCAAACATGGCCTTTGGACAGGGGTTAGACGCTACGCTTATACAGGTAGCTACTGGGTTTAGCGCACTCGTAAATGGAGGAAACTATTACAAGGCAACGGTGATTGATGGCTACGTTGACGAAGACGGTGTTTACAAACAAAAACCGACACCCCAGCCAGTTAAGGTGGGAGTCGTGAAAGAAAGCACCTCACGTCAAATCAAAGAAATGACCCATGTTGCACGTTCAACATTTAGGAACATTGATAAAGCGGGCTACTATGTGGGTGGAAAAACAGGCACCTCCCAGGTGATTATCGATGGTAAGTACGCAGATGACGAAACAATCGCCACCTATTTAGGCTACGGTGGAGGTGATATAGATCACCCGGAATATGTCATAATGGTATCTATCCATGGTGATCACCGTATTTTGGGTGGATCAGCGGATGCGATGCCGATATTTACCGACATTTCAAACTGGATGCTCGATTACTTAAAGATTCAACCGAAAGGGTAAAAACAGATATGGAACTTGTAAACCAAGCGTTAAATGATGCAATGATGAGGACCGTTATTTTAAGCGTCCTGAGCTTTGCCGTGGCGATGATGCTGACTCCTGTATATACCTTTGTTGCGTATCGTTATAAGTTTTGGAAAAAACAGCGAACATCGAGTACTACTGGTGAAGCGTTAAAGGTTTTTACCAAACTTCATGCGAATAAATTTAAGCGTAATATCCCGACTATGGCTGGGGCAGTCTTTGTTGTTGCGATTGCGCTTGTGACGATACTGTTTAACCTTGATAAGGGAGAAACCTGGATTCCGTTGGCCGCACTGGCGGGTGGCGCAATCGTGGGGTTGATCGACGATATCATAAACCTTCGCAGTAATGGTCAGGGTGTAGCAGGCTTGCGTTCGGGGTTGAAATTTTTGATGATTACGGCGATTGGATTAGTACTCGGATGGTACTTCTTCGATAAACTTGATGTAACCGCGGTAACGGTGCCATTTATTGGTGTTTGGCACTTGGGTTGGCTGATTGTGCCATTGTTTGCCTTTGTCGTTGTTGCAACCGGTAATGCGGTAAATATTAGCGATGGGCTTGATGGTCTCGCTGGTGGCCTAGCGGCACTTTCGTTTGGTAGTTTTGGGGTAATTTCGCTTTTGCAGGGAAACGCTCTTATGGCCGGTTTCTGTTTTACCGTCGTGGGCGCACTACTTAGTTACCTCTGGTTTAATATTCACCCGGCGCGTTTCTTCATGGGCGATGTAGGGAGCTTTGCCCTCGGTACCTCACTTGGTGTCGTCGCTATGCTGACTGATTCACTGTTTATTCTTCCGATTATTGGTTTGGTATTCGTAATTGAAGCCGGTTCAAGTTCGATTCAAATATTTAGTAAAAAAGTATTTAAGCGCAAAGTGTTTATTTCCGCACCAATCCATCATCACCTTGAAGCAATTGGCTGGCCAGAAACAAAAGTAACTATGCGTTTTTGGGTAATTGCAGCAGTGACATCGTTCTTGGGTGTTATGATTGCACTCGCCGGAGGTAATATTTAGCGATGGCAACTGGGTGGCGCAACCGTCGTGCGAGCACGCCCGAAGGGGTGATTCGCAAGCATCATGGTGATCGGTTGATCATTGTTTTTACTGCTTTATTAATGTTAGTAGGACTATTGGTGATTTATGCCATCGGCCCGCAGCGTGCTAACCTCATGAACTCGTTATTTGGGTTTGAGTATTCAGGCGGTTACTTTTTTTGGAAGCAACTGCTAAGCATGGTGCTGGCTTTCGTTGGATTTTGGG
>CAMPIW010000010.1 GCA_946886635.1 uncultured Candidatus Saccharibacteria bacterium
CTCACCCATTGGGTGCGTCCTTTTAGTCCCTGAGCCTTCAATAACTCGGCCGCCATAGGTGCCTGAAATCAATCTAATATTCATTATTCGCTTATACCTTTCGTCGTTGCATACCAAGCCAAACAAACATTTTTCATAATAAGTGGTGCGAGCTTTCTACGTGTAGTGCCACCAAGATACGCCGACCATCCGGTTTTCATGTACTCTTGATAAGTTCCAAGGTCGTCAATCACTTTAATTGATTCAAGAAAATATGGAATAAACCCTTCATTTTCTATTCGTTCCAAGTCTTGTTCTTTAATGCCGATACTTTTAAAACTCCCCAGTGAAATTGCCGATGAAACACCTAGTTCGTAGCCAACATGAGCCGAAAAGATTCCACCCGAACCCCAGTACTGCCAATTTTTTGAAATCGTATCTCGACGATTAATTCCAGTGATCATAATTTTATC
The DNA here is from genome assembly GCA_946886635.1 of uncultured Candidatus Saccharibacteria bacterium. The sequence goes on from CAMPIW010000010.1 coordinate 453, forward strand.
CCTGGTGGACGCTCGTTCGTTGTGCGCCTTCCCCCATAACTCTTCGATTTTTTCAGCCAATGGGTAGTGATGCGCTGGCGTGAGCCCATCAACAATAGCATGCGAAAGCCAGGCTGCTTCAAACCCGGCACGAATTTCATCTTTTGCCTTAAGTGCTACACCAAGGTTGTACATGTGATCCTTAATGAGCCCAACAAGCGGGTCATTCGCACCAGCCGCAGGATTAATAAAGTGCCACGGCTCGTCTATTGAAGGACTCTTACTTTTAATGCCGTCTGGACCATTTCTGCCCTCAAAATGCAAAATAGTTTTAATCGATGGAAAAAATGAAGCGTGTCCTATGTGATGAATAAGATGTTTTTTAGCAACGCGATCAATGCGCTGATGAGCGCCGGCTACATTGCCAGATTTGTTGTGAAAAGTTGTTCCTGCGTACATAGTTCTAATTTAGGGTCGTCAATCGTTGATAAGTTTCAACCTGACGGGCCAACTGAGTATAGTCTAGCAGATTTTCACCCGAGGAGACGAACTGCTTTGCCGCCGATTGAGCTCGAGCGATTAACTTCGTGTCCGCCAGCGTTGCAACTTGGAGATTTAATGCTCCGTGTTGGGCGCGTCCATATATTTCACCCGGCCCGCGTAGCTTCAGGTCAACCTCTGCCAAGTAAAATCCGTCGTTACTTTTTTCAATTTCTTTTAAACGCTGGCTTGGTTTTTTGCTATCACTCGGCACAATATAACAGTAGCTTTGATGTTCACTTCGCCCAACACGACCCCTTAATTGGTGGAGTTGGGCCAGCCCAAAGCGATCGCCGTCCTCGATTAACATCACAGTGGCATTTGGCACATCAACACCAACTTCAACAACCGTTGTACTCACAAGTACATCAATAGTTCCTCTGGCGAATTCTGACATAACACTTTCTTTGTCGCTCGAGCTTAACTTTCCGTGAAGTAGTCCAATAGTACGGTGTTTAAACACAGAGCTTTTGAGGCGTTTATACTCGGCTTCAACACTTTTTAAATCATTTTCAGGGTTATGGTCAATAAGGTTACAAATAACATAGGCCTGGCGACCAGCCGCAACCTGTTCGTCAATTTTTGCGTATAGCTGCGCACGACTATTCGGCGACCATATTTTTGTTTCAATAGGTTTTCGATTTGCAGGTTTTTCATTAAGAATTGAGATGTCCAGTTCGCCGTACACAGTTAAAGCTAGGCTTCTTGGAATTGGCGTTGCCGTCATTGCTAAAAGATGGGGCATTTTTTTAGATTTTTTTAATAGTTCTTGCCGTTGGGCAACACCAAAACGATGCTGTTCGTCAATAACGACAAAACCAAGTTTACGAAACTGTACGCCCGATTGAATAAGTGCATGCGTACCAATGACTACGTCGACTTCACCGTTTTCGATTGCTGCGTACAGTACTTGGCGCGCTTTTCCTTTGACACTTCCTGTCAGCAAGCCCACCTTAACGCCGAATGGAGATAATAATGTATCAAGTGTCAACGCATGTTGATTGGCAAGAATCTCGGTGGGTGCCATTAACGCCGTTTGAAAGCCTTCATGGGCTGCTTGTCGGGCTGCGAGCCCTGCAACAACAGTCTTACCCGCACCTACATCACCCTGAAGCAGTCTGTTCATTGGCGTAGCGCTTTCAAAATCCTGTAAAATATCCCACGCCGCTATTCGCTGTGCATTTGTAAGATCAAACGGTAATTGTTTAACAAAGTCCTTTACTACCTGCTGGTTAAACGGTATTTGCCAGCCTTCTAATTTTGCATTTTCCTGCTTATTAAGCTGGCTGGCCAAGAGAAGTTGAAACAGCTCTTCAAAAGCAAGGCGTTCACGTGCTTCATCGGCTTGCTCGTGTGTTTCAGGAAAATGCATACCCAAAAGCGCGTCACTATAGCTGTACAGTTTTTCCGCTTTAACAATTGTATCGGGGAGCGTTTCGGGGAGCATAGTAATAAGCGGTTTAAGTTCACCAAGTATCTTGCGAACGAGTGCGGTTTTTAAACCAGCGACTGCACGATATATTGGAACAACTTTGTCGGTGGCAGTGGGAAGTTCACTCGATTTCTCGGCGCTTGGATTTGTTAGCTGGTAGCGATTGTAGCTAAACTCAAACTCACCAGAAAATAAAAACTCAGCGCCACCGGCAAGCTGTGCCGTTCGATACGGCTGATTAAACCAAACCGCCTGAATTTTACCAGAATCATCAACCAGCGTTGCTGTCGTAACGCGCATGCCTCTTCTAACTGGCCGCGTTTCTATTTTTTCACACCTAGCTTTAACGGTTACTTTTCCCGGCGCAATGTCGGCGATACGCGATACTTGTGAGTAATCTTCGTAAGCACGCGGAAGAAAAGTGATTAAATCACCAACGGTTTTAAGGCCAGCGGCACGAAGTTGTTCATTCGTTTTTTCGCCAACTCCCTTTATTTTTTCGAGCGATGTCGAAAGGTTCATATATCTATTCTAGCGTACAAGTATAAAGGTATTTTTACCCTTTTTTACAAGCGCTGTTTCGTTAATTACTGTATCCGAGATAATTTTCTCGCCATTAATAGAAATTGCGCCGCCCTCAATTAAACGCCGAGCTTCACCGTTACTCGATGCAGCCCCAGTCTTAACGAGGAGCTCTACAACAGAATCGCCTAGCGCACCTGTTGAAATTTCACCAGCCAACATAGCAATGTCTTCATCGTTAAGTTCGGTGATTGTAGCGCCACCAAAGAGTACGCGCGTCACTTTTTCAACATTCTCAGCGCGCGCTGCACCGTGAACAATTGTTGTTGTTTCACGAGCCAATGTTTTTTGCGCTTCTCGAGCACCGGGATTTGAAGCTACTTGGTTGGCCATACGATCGATTGCTTCTTTATCAAGGAGTGTGTAAATTTTTGCGTAGTCAACCACACCTTCATCGTCCGCATTAAGCCAAAATTGGTAAAACTTGTAGACACTTGTTTTATTCGAATCGAGCCAAATAGCACCGTCTTCAGATTTACCAAATTTTTTACCTGTGGCTTTATTAATAACTAGCGGCGTTGAATAGACATGCGCTTCGCCACCTTCAACACGTCGAATTAAATCAACTCCAGAAATTGAATTACCCCACTGATCGGCACCACACACCTGTAAGGTCACGCCGTGGTTGCGATACAAATCAAGGAAATCGTATCCCTGAATAAGTGAATAACTAAACTCGGCGTAACTAATACCCGAACCGCCCTCACCGAGGCGTGCTTGTACAAAATCGCGACCAAGCATTTGACTTATTGGAACGTGCTTACCAACTTCACGCAGAAATGTAAGGTAGTTCATATCCTTAAACCAATCGTAATTATCAACCATCTCAAATGATTGACCGGCAAAAACAGTTTGGTACTGCTTCGAAATTGCTTTTTTATTACGCGCAATATCATCGAGTGTCTGCAAATTACGTTCGTCTTTTTTACCATCCGGATCACCAATCATACCGGTAGCCCCACCCACAAGTAGGTAGGCTTTATGTCCAGCATTAATGAAATGACGCACCATCATAGCAGCGGCAAGATTACCAATCGTCATGCTATCGGCACTAGGGTCAACGCCCCAATAAAAAGAGATAGAACCCTTATCTAGTTCTTTAATATCAGGGTAGGTCATTTGATTGACAAAGCCGCGCCAGGTCAACTCATCAGATAGGGTCATGCCTTCTCTCTTTCTCTTTAATTACTCTAGTAAGTATATCAAAAAATACAGTTTGCACACAGAAAATAATGCTATAATGGATACCAGTAAACTGCTTATGAGAATTGAGTTATGGTGAGTAAGAAAAAACCTGCGAAAAATATTAGTCTGTATTCGAATTTGTCGAAGAAGCGCAAAACCAAAAAAGATGCTGAAGCAAGGCGACGCGCCGAGTATTTAGCAACGCTACCAAAGCACCCGGTGCGTCGTTTCTTTTACCAAATGCACCCAAAACGTTTTTGGGCATATTGGTTTAGCAAACGCGGCATGATGATGGCGTTAAAAGTAGCTGGTATTGCTGTACTCCTTGTTGCACTATTTGTCGGTGGTCTTTTTGCCTACTTCCGTAAAGACCTTGACCAAATTCGTCCAGGCGAAATTGATAAACGCGTTCAAACAACCGTTACAACCTATCTCGATCGAAATGGCAATGTCCTTTGGGAAGATAAAGGTGACGGTAATTACAAGCTTGTCGTAGAAAGCGATGAGTTAAGCCTCAACCTCAAGCGCGCTACTGTCGCAATTGAAGATCGCGACTTCTTCCAGCACAGTGGGGTAAGCTTCACGGGTACGGCTCGCGCTGCAATTAATAACTTTACGGGTGGCGAAATTCAGGGTGGCTCAACCCTTACTCAACAGCTCGTTAAGCAGGTGTTCTTCGCCGACGAAGCAAGTGACCGTGGTTTTGGTGGTATTCCTCGAAAAATTAAAGAGCTTATTTTGGCAATTGAAATTGAGCGCATGTACGATAAGGATCAAATTCTAACACTCTACCTCAACGAGTCACCGTACGGTGGGCGTCGTAATGGTGCAGAATCAGGGGCGCAAACGTACTTCGGCAAGTCCGCTAAAGAACTCTCGATTCCTGAAGCCGCTCTGCTTGCGGCAATTCCAAATAACCCATCTGTTTATGACCCTTACAATATAGCAGGACACGAAGCGCTTATTGCCCGCCAGCACCAAGTACTTAAAGATATGCTTGAGTTGAATTACATTAATAAGGCTCAGTATGATGAAGCTATCGCCTTCCCAATTCTCGACAGCATTCTTCCACAGACAAGTCAGTACCAGAACATAAAAGCTCCTCACTTCGTGCAAATGGTTCGTTCTCAATTAGAAAAAGAACTTGGTACGACAACCGTTGGACGTGGTGGACTTACCGTTAAAACAACCCTCGACATTCGTATTCAAAACAAACTCGAAGAAGCAATGGACGACATGTTCGGTTCGTACGTTCCCGACTGGGCAGGCTTTACAAACGGGGCTGCAACTGTCGAAGACACTCAAACAGGTCAAATTGTTGCACTCGTAGGGAGCCGTGACTTCAAATATGAAGGATTTGGGCAAGATAACGCAGCAACCGCTTACATTCAACCGGGCTCAACCGTAAAGGGGCTTGTATACGCAGAACTTTTCCAGCAAAAACCTGAAGGCCAACGAAACTACGGTAGCGGAAGCATCCTCGTTGACGAACCGATTGATTCGATTTATGGTGCGAAGCTCCAAAACGCCGACCGTAAGTATAGGGGCGCTGTTACCATTCGTACAAGCCTTGCAACATCACGTAACGTTCCGGCGGTAAAAGCTATGTATATTTCGGGTGTCGAAAACACCATAAACACAATTCGCGATATGGGTGCAAAAAGCTACTGTACAATTGGCGCCGACAAGCAAGCGGGTCTGGCATCAGCAATTGGTGGCTGTGGACTTCAACAGATCGATTTGGTAAATGCCTACGCATCGCTCGCAAGGCAGGGTGTTTATAAGCCACAATCAAGTATCCTTGAAGTGAAAAACACCTCAGGAGAGGTGTTGAAGAAGTGGTCAGATGTAGAAGGTAAGCAAATTATCGATGCTCAATCAGCCTACGTTGTTACTGACATTCTTAGTGACACCAGGGCAAGCGCGTCGCTTGGTAATTATGCCGCTAAAAACATTCCAGGAGTAAAAACTGCAACCAAAACTGGTACATCCGACAAGGGTGGAAATGCGAAAGACCTTTGGATGATGAGTTACAGCCCAGCACTTACTATGGGGGTATGGCTTGGTAATCCAGATACGACGATTCTTAAAAAAGGTACATCATCACTTGGTAGCCCAATTATCGCTTCTGTCATGGAGTATGCTCACAAAGAAGTGTATGCTTCTGAAGGAAAATGGAAATCTGGCGATTGGTTCACTCAACCGACTGGTATACAGCGCATTGGCAACGAAGTGTATCCAGCATGGTGGAACAAAACCCAAGGCCAAACAAACTTCAAACTTACATTCGACAAACTATCAAAGAAACTGGCCACTGATTGTACCCCAGAAGGCGCAAAGATTGTAGTCGACGTTATAAAAACTGTCGATCCCGTAACCAAAAAAGAATCATACGGTAATGTACCCGATGGGTACAACAGCAGGGAAAGTGACGATAGACACAGTTGTAACGACAGTAGGCCTACTATCTCAGCAATCGAAAGCAATGGCTCAGACTCGATTACCTTTAATATAACTGCAGGGACGTTTCCAGTAAGCCTCTCTGGTGTTTCAGCAAGCTCTGGCGGTACTGCGCTTTCAGTGACAAAAAATGGCGGCGGATATAAAGCGACTGGAGCAATTTCAGGACCAGTAACAATCAATGTTACTGACACCGGCTATTACACAGCGACTAAAACAAGTACGAGTACAAGTACCGATTGAAGGGACCGGTCTGGTCGCTCCCCTCGAGGAAGACACTAAAAAGATTAGTCTTGCTTATCTAGAAGTTCCATGAGGCTCTCCTCAGGACTTCTTGAGCGACGTGATTGCTTTCGCTGCGGCGGCGTTTGCGGCGTTGCAGTTGTTGACGACCTAGAAGGCCGTTGAACGGGCTTGGTAGGCTTTAGTGCTGCACGGGGCTTCTTTATAGCGACAGGAGCTGTTCCTCTGGCCTTTTTCTGTGGAGCAGACTGAGGCTGCGCAAGTTTTGCAAACATCATCTTACCAGCAGCAGTCTGAAGACTACGGATAAATTCTACTTCAACTGTACTACCGATTTGCTTGTAGGCATGCTCTACAACAACCATAGTGCCATCCTCGAGATGCCCCACCGCTTGGTGCTGGTCGTTTCCCTTTTGCGTAAGTTCAATGAGACCATGCTCCCCAGGCAAATACGCCATACGAAGTGACTTAGCAAGTTCGTTTACATTTAAGACCTCTATACCTTCGACCACAGCAACTTTATTGAGGTTGTAATCTATGGTACATAGCGAGCCGCTATGCTTTTTAGCAAGCGTTAAAAGGCGATTATCAACACCTTCATCAGCCTTCACACCATCAGGAAAAATAACTGTTTTAATCGAAGGAATAGATTGCAACTGGTTAATTACATCAAGCCCGTGTCGTGCACGGGTTCGCTTTTCGGTATCAGCATTATCTGCTAAAAACTGGAGTTCTCCTACAACGCTCCGCGGTATATACAGCGGCCGCGTCAAAAACCCAGACTCTGCCACCGCAATAATGCGGCCGTCAATCAATACCGATGTATCGACGAAAACTGGCGCCAAGACTGCCATACGTTCTTTTCGTAGTGACCTTGCAACCAAGTATGTTGTCTCAATCGCGATTGCGAGCAGGACGATAATAATAAATAGTTCCATATTCTCCTTATTGTCGTAGGTAATCAATAAGCGCAGCGCGCAAATCACCTACTGACGTAATAAAATCATTTTTTTGTGATTGTTTTGGTGCGATAGCACGTTTAAAACCAAGCTTCTTTGCTTCGGCGACACGTTTATCCGTCCCAATAACCGATCGTATTTCTCCACCCAGGCCAACCTCTCCGAAGACCACAGTCTCATCATCAATACGTTTTCCTGCAGCAGCGCTCGCAATTGCCATACAAATCGCCAAATCGGCAGCTTGATCAACAAGCTTTAAACCACCTACGACGTTTATATAAATATCTTTATCGGATAAATTCAGTTTGGTGCGTCGTTCAAGCACCGCGATAAGTAGGTTAAGACGGTTTAAATCAAACCCGCTTGCAGTACGCTTAGGATACCCGAAACTGGTTGGATTGACAAGGGCTTGAATCTCGACCAATAGTGGCCGAGTGCCCTCAAGCGTCGCCAGTACCACCGAACCATCAGCTGACTGACGTTCAGCAAGTAACGCCGCCGAAGGGTTTTCGACAACCCGAAGCCCCTGTTCGTACATTTCAAAAATTGCAGCCTCACTGGTCGATCCGAACCTATTTTTTGCAGCACGTACCACCTTAAATCCACCATAGCGATCGCCTTCAAACTGCAGCACGACGTCAACAAGGTGCTCAAGAACTTTTGGACCGGCGATACTCCCCTCTTTTGTAACATGACCAACAAGGATAACAGCTGATCCCGCAGCCTTAGCTGCACGAATCAGCACGTTACTACTATTTGTGATTTGGCTTACCGTGCCTGGTGCACTGGTCATTTCGTCAAGTGACATTGTTTGAATTGAGTCGACAATAACTAAAGAGTACCTTCCCTCTCGGATTGTGGCTGAAATGTCATTGGCGCTTGTTGAGGCAGCAAAGTCGAGCTTTTCTGAGTCTTGGGCACCTAAGCGCGACGCACGTAGCGCTACTTGATGAGCAGATTCCTCGCCGCTAACATATAATACCGGCGTATTCTTAGCGATACCTGCAGCAAGTTGCAGTAAAAGCGTACTCTTACCTATGCCCGGCTGTCCCGCAAGGAGCGCCACAGAACCAGGTACAATACCTCCACCCAGCACAACATCCAGATCGGGAACACCCGTTCCAATT
>CAMPIW010000011.1 GCA_946886635.1 uncultured Candidatus Saccharibacteria bacterium
ACCCAAGCGTCGGCAATTTCCTGCAGTGATTCGTCGGGAAGCACCAAAGTGTACTCTTGTGGAGTCGGTGCAAGTTTTTCAGCAAGTTCGTTTTGGAGCTTAATAGCTGGCTGGTAGTGCTCGTATGCCCAAGCAAGTGCTTCGGCCACAACTTCTTCTGGCACTTCGTTTGCGCCAGCTTCAACCATAGTAATACCGCCTTCGATACCAGCAACCACAAGGTCGAGGTCGCTTGCATCACGCTCTTCAGGTGAAAGGAAGGCTTTAAACTCGCCGTTAACGCGGCCAATGCGAAGGCCGGCTACTGGGCCATCAAATGGTACGCCGGTAAGCATAAGCGCCGCAGAAGCAGCAATCATACCAATAAGGTCGGGGCGGAACGATGGATCGAGGCTAAGAACACTCGCTACAACCTGCACTTCTTGGCGATACCCCTTAGGAAATAACGGGCGAATTGGGCGGTCAATAAGGCGACCGATAAGGATCGCTTCGTCGCTTGGACGGCCTTCGCGCTTAATGAAACGGCTGCCACTGATTTTTCCGGCTGCATAAAACTTTTCTTCGTAGTCGATACTCAGCGGGAAGTAATCGAGTGCAATTGGTCGTGAACCAACTTGAGCTGAACCGAGAACGACGGTGTCACCATACGTAACCAGCACCGAGCCGGCAGTACGGAACCCAACACGGTTAACTTCTAATGTTAATGGACGACCCTCAAATTCGGTCGTTACCTTAATAATATCCTTACCATACGGATTAATTGTTGGCATAAAAAGCCTCCTTTTTGTGCGGCAGAGAGTAACAGGGATAAAAGTTTGCTACGTTTGCTATCGGCAAGCTTCTGTCTCTATCACTATCTACCTTTAATACATCTGTAATTATACCACAAAAAGACCCCCAGAACGGGGGTCTCTCAATAAAGTGGGGGTATAAGGAGGGCTTTATAGCCGTGTTCGAATACGAATATGAGAATCGTAATCGCTATCGCCCATGTCATCGTACCTATCAAAATCTGGGTCGAGTGTAGCGCGCTGGGCCATTAACTTAGCAATTTCGTGCTTCGACCTAAGGCCAAGGTCAGCTTCGGTGAGGAAACCATCTTGGTTTATATCGATGGCATCTTCTGCGTCATCATCGTAGCCGAAATAATCGCCAGCATCGATTCCTTCAACAGGAAATCCATCATCGTAAAATTCATCAAGAATAGCATCGGCCGCAGCTTCAAGTTCTTCAGATGTCACCTGCTTGTACAGGTCGGTAGCTTCATCCAAAGATAAGCGTAAGTGTTCGTCGAGCTTCTTCTCAGCAGCTCGATGATCAAAAGTGGCCTCATATTTGTCTTTAAAATGACCTTTTTGAGAGGCAGCGTCGCCATGATCCTGCTTTCGGCCGTCGTATTCTTTTTGCTTCTGTAGTGAAGATTCGATTATGCTCATGCTTGCATTATACACTTTTTTGCTAATTTGTCAATATTAGTGCATGCTTAAAAAGGTCTTCAGCTTTGAATCTTGCCCGGTAATACGACCTTATTGCACTAGCCGTTTTGAGGAATCGCCACAAGGTCGATATCGAACACAAGGTCGCTATTTGCTGGAATATTGGGCGCTGGGCTTGATGCGCCATACGCTTGCTCAGCTGGGATGACGAGCCGGCGTGTACCGCCTACTTTCATGCCTGGTACGCCGTGTGTCCAACCACTAATAACTTGGTCGAGGCCAAAGGTGATCGGGTCACCAAAATCGAGGCTACTTTGAAAAATAATACCGTTTTTTACAAGTGCGCCGGTGTAGTGTGCGGTAATTTTAGCGCCCGCTCGCACTTCTTCGCCGGTCCCTACTTCCCTATCAATAATTTCAAGTTCTTTCACTTCTTCGCGTGGTTCGAAATCGTGTAGTTTTGTGCCTTCATACGCCATAGTGGCCCCCTTAACTCTATTAGGTTCTTTATTCTATGGTAGCACGAGCTTACGACTTGATGTCGCGGCGTACGAATGCAAGTAGCGCGATACCCAGCGAAATCACGGTTATGCCTGCGTACACCCAGACGTTCATCCATTCAACGGTGCCCTTGGCGATGTCGGTTGCTGGGAAGTAGTGGAAGAAAGATACGAATTCCCACTCTTTCAACCAGTCGACCGCTTGCGAGAAAGTACTCATTAAGAAGCTGCCGATAGCAACAATCACCGCAACCGCAGTGGTAAGCGAACGCTTTCCGGTTGCAAGGCCAACGGCAAAAATAAGCGAAGCCAGCGCGGTAACGAGTAGCCACGTAAACAAGCCAAGACGAACGAGAACAGTTTGGTCGAGTGACTCGTTAATAGCAAGGAGTCCAATTTCTACACCAAGAATTGAAGCAGCCGAGGCGATGAAACAAATAGCCAGAATAGCAAGCCACTTTCCAAGCACGATGGCGCGTCGACTTACTGGTTGTGACACTAATGTTCGTAGCTCGCCTTTATCCTCCTCGCCAACCGTAAGGCTAATGGCTAGAAGAATTGAGAGAATGCTAATGAAAATTGGCAACCGGATGTCAAATACTTGGCTACCAATATAGCCTGGTAGTTCGCGCCAATCTTGAATATTGCCAACCAAGCCTTGCAGCGCTGCTGGAATCGTATCAAGAAGCGAGTCGATTTGACCACCGCTAAACGATGGGTAAAATACTGTCATAACGAAGGCCAAAAAGCCCATACCCAGCGACCAACCAAGGATAAAGTACCGTTTATCGCGAAGTGTTTTTAAGAATAAACGAAACATTAGGCGTCCTCCCCGTCTTCATACAAATCTTTAAAGGCAGCCTCGGCGCTGTGGTCGTTCACGGTAAAATCTTGCAGATACGGCAGCGAGCTTATCCACTCTTGAAGACGAAGTGCCCTGCCTTTATATACGAATTCTAGCTCGAATTCTTCGCCGCGCTCGCTACGCCGTACTTGTTCAACCGATTTTGGCTCAGTCACCTCTTTTTTGGTGATTACCCGGACCAGCTTACCGCCTGTTCGTTCAAGTTGCGACGCCGGCATATCTTTAACGAGCTTGCCGTCTTTAATAAGCAGCACGCGCGTACACACATCTATGACTTCGTTAAGATAGTGCGATGACATGAAAATAGTTGTGCCCTTTTCGGCCTGCGCGCGTACTAAAGTAAGAAAATGCTGTTGCATGAGTGGATCAAGGCCACTACTCGGTTCGTCGAGTATTACCAAATCAGGGTCGGTCATGAAAGCACCAATGAGGGCAATTTTTTGTTTGTTCCCCCGCGAAAGCGTGGTGAGCTTTTTATCGAGCTGCGGCGAAAAACGTTCAACCAGTGCTGCAAATGTTTCAGTGTGAAGGGATGTTTTATGAAGTTTTGCGATAAACGTTAGGTATTGGCGGCCTGTCATGCCCTCGAAGAGGCTCATGTCACCAGTAGCGAAGCCGATACGGCGATGGCTTTTGTGTGAGTTTGGCAGCGTCACCTTTTCACCAAATATATACACTTCTCCTTCGGTTGGTTTTTGAAAACCAAGCAACATATTAATGGTTGTCGATTTACCCGCACCATTAAGGCCAACAAAGCCAATGATCTCGCCTTGTTCTATTGAGAATGAAACGTCTGAAACGGCGGGGGTGCCTCCGTATTTCTTGGTAATGTTTTTTGTTTGAATAATAACGGTCATGGTTCTAGTATACCGCTTTATTTTTTCTGAGAAATAATTGCTATAAAAAAGAACCCCGCTATTTGCGGAGTCCTAGTTTTGCTACGACAGCTTTGTAAGCTTCGAAGTCTTTTGCCTCAAGGTATTTTAGGAGGCGTTTGCGGCGTCCTACCATCTGCACAAGGCCACGGCGCGCCATGTGGTCGTGTTTGTTGACCTTTAGGTGCTCGGTTACCTCTTTAATACGCGTAGTTAAAACAGATGCTTGAGCTTGTGGGCTTCCAACATCGGTTTTGTGCGTTTGCGTTAGGGCGAATGCCTGGGCTTTGTTATTTGCAGTAATCATCGAGGGTGTATTGTATCAGAGTTTTACACATGTTTCAAGGGGTCCCGAGAAATTGAGAAACGCATAATGCTCTTGCTTTCTATACAGACCGCGTATACTAGAGAGCAGAAAGATTGGTATGTATAACAGTTACGAATCAGCATTTGAAACAAACACAACACAAACACCACCGTATGTACTTGACTATCAAAAGCTTGTGGATACGGTGCAGCTCAGCTCTGCACGCTTACTTGATATACCAGGATCGGTTGATATGAACAGCTTTAGCGAGGTACTTGCGAGTGTCGAAGAGGAAGATTACGAACGTATTATTCGTGATGTTGGCGGCTACTTTGACGATGGAATAGTAAATTTTGTGACAGCAATTTTAAGCACACGCCGTCACCAGGATGTGGTGATTGTTGCCGAAGAATCGGCCGGGCTTAACGGCTACCTCCCCTGGGAAGTAAAGCTGCAGGAGCGCATTGACCTGTTACGCAGTAAAGGCATGTTAGAAACGACCAACTTACACATTGAGCGAAGCGCCGACCACGAAGCTACTGTGACAGAACTGACCCATCAAGCGCAGTCATTGGCCGCGTAAATAAAAACTTGGCAATAAGGGGTATTTTAATGGTGCTTAAGCATTGACTTTTTAGGTGTTCCGTGGTATAATCCTATCTGTTATGGAGCTATCGAGGTTTCCTTCGAACAGGGGTTTCTCTGTGCGAAGCATTGTTGCGTTTGCCTTAACCGTTATGATTACGGTGTTTTTATGGGCAATCCTCTCTAGTACTCCTACTTTTGCTGCTGAAGCTACCTGGCAAAACGATTCAACAATTTTGTACGACGGCCACGGATATACCGAAGCGACTAGCTTTTCAGACCCAACAGGAACAATCCCAGCCGGCTCTACGGTATACAAATCGCCCGTACTCAACAGTGATCAATCGTCTGTTTCGCAGCGGATTTTAATTCTCTACTTTACTCCTGGTGTCGACCCCCCTACTGCAACTACTGTTAAATTCGTACAATTTGACTACAGCAGTACTGGCGTTTCAAACCCAACAAATCAAAAAGATGTCACCGCCGTCCCTCAAGATACGTCGGGCAACTCTGGGACATCGTGTTCGGTATCTGGTATAGGCTGGTTTATCTGTCCTGTCAGTGAATTCCTTGCTACCGCCATGGATACTATATTCGAAATCCTTGCTGGCATGATTGCCGTACAGCCGCCAGTACTTGGTGACGCAAATAACAGCATGTATGTCGCATGGAATGTAACGCGGACCATTGCAAATATCGCCTTCGTTATCGCCTTTATGGTTATTATCTACTCACAACTTACCAGCCTCGGTGTTTCAAACTACGGACTGAAAAGGCTCATTCCGCGACTCATCGTGGCTGCCGTACTCGTGAATGTTTCGTACATTGTGTCAGCGCTCGCGATTGATGCTTCAAATATCCTCGGTTACTCGGTTCAGGATATCTTTAACATCATTCGAGAACAAACCTTCCACCTGACTAATGACAACGTTAGTGGCTTCAATACAAACGGCTGGGGGGCAGTTACTGCTGCCGTACTTGCCGGTGGTGGTATTGTTGGTGGTGTGTACTACGCGGCAAGCGGTGGACTTTACCTGCTTCTTCCAATACTGCTTGGCTTGCTCCTTACCGTTATTTTTGTGGTGCTTATCTTGGCGGCGCGTCAAGCGATTATCTTACTGCTCGTTATTGTCTCGCCACTAGCATTCGTAGCAAACTTACTCCCTAATACCGAAAAATGGTTTGATAAATGGAAAGACCTCTTCTTTACTATGCTTATCTTCTTCCCGGCATTCTCACTGGTGTTTGGTGGCTCACAACTGGCTGGGCAACTTATCATCCAGAACGCTGGTGATAATATTGTGACGCTTATTTTTGGAATGGCCGTTCAAATTGCTCCGTTGGTTATTACCCCTCTTATTCTTAAGCTTAGCGGTGGACTATTGGGGCGCATTGCGCAAATTGCCAACGACCCACGCAGGGGTATTCTCGATCGAAACCGCAACTGGGCAGAGCGTCGCGCCGAGCATGCTAAACAGCAAAACATTGCACGCGGACCACGTCTTCGTAACCCGGCTAGCTGGGGTGCGGGTATGGTGCAGAAAGCAGATTTCAGCAAACGCCGCCTCAGTGATAACACTGACACGTGGAAACAAGAAGCAACGAACCGATACGAAGAGACTGACAAATACGGTAAGATTCATGAGCGTAAAGCCGCGAGCGAGCTTTCGAAAGACCGTATTCATAGCCAACACGCTGCGCACATTGATAGCCTCAAGGCAACGACTGGCAGTACATTAAATGTTCGCACAGTCGAGGCAGAGGAAGCAAAGGCTGCCGCCGAACGCGCAGCAACACAGACGAGCGCCATGACTCAGGCTTACCGAGCTGGTGTATACAACACAGTCGGCAATGAACGTCTTGAGACTCTTCAAAAGAGTATGGCTGAAAATGTTATTCAAACGGCAGCCTGGAAGCAAAGCGAGCAAGAAAGCAGTTACCTACAGCAACGTGGTATATCTGAACGTATGCGGACCGACAACAGCCTTCTCGACATCGCACAAGGCTATGGTGACCCTAAGTTCCAAGTTATCGCTCGTGAACGCGCCCAGGCAAATGCAGTTGCAACTCTCACTAAACTTAATGCCGATGCACGTCAAAACGCAATTAGCCTCCTTGAGACCGAAGCAGTCGAAGCGGGTGACTCTGTAAAAGACTACGCTATCAAGAAGGTATTTAGTAAAGCGAATTCTGCAATTGAAGCCGACCGCCTTGCCGTTTCACCAAGCCGCCTCGAAGCCGCTTTGGAAATCGCTGCATCGGATGGTCAGGTGAGTATCTTCGACCAGGCCCGTTCAAGCGACTTTATCGATCAGTCATTGGTTGACGCCGTTGTGGCGCGCCACGTTGGTGATATGAAGTCTAAGGGTGGATTCCACATTCAAGCTAACCCTCAACTCAGCCTCCAACGATACATCGAACGCTTTAATAATGGCGAGCTCGACAGTTCAGTTACCAATATCGACCAGGTTCGTGAGACCTTTACTCGAGACCTTAATAAAGCACGTATAGAAACCCTCAGTAACACGAACTCGGCCAACCTTGGTGGTATGAAATATGGTGCGTTTGTTGGGCTTGCGAGCGACATTAAGGGTAATCCGCAAACCGGTACTCCAAGCATCCTCGATATTATTGATGTTGATGCAAACGGCGCGCCTCGATCGGAGAACGATCTTGCTACCGTACGAAAGATTTACGAATCTCTTACCGATGCACTCAATGATCCGAGCACTCGTGCAACTATGACCGACCGCCTTGCAGAAGCGCGTGTTATGCAAGAAATGGTACGCAGTAAGTTCTTCAAACACGAAAAGCCGCTCGACCTTAGCATGACTGAACGTTCAATGCCAGACGGTGATAATCTTTCCGCTTCTATGTCCGACAACCACGACATGCCGACAGCAGATACTGACCCTACTGACAGCTCACCAACCGACGAACAAGAATAGCCGTTTAATTTATTGCGATGGGAGTAGCGCCCTCAACACTCCACTCGCCCACCTTTGTACGACGAAGTTCAGAACAGTATGCACCGGTTGCAAGCACCTTGCCGATATCCTCAGCAAGTGTACGAATGTACGTTCCGCTACTAACATGAACGCGAATTTTTACTTCAGGATAGGTGTAGTCTAAAAGTTCTAACGAATAAATAGTTACTTGCCGTTCGGGCATTTCAATAACCTCACCTTTACGCGCTAAATCGTACGCTCTACGACCGTTAATTTTAATAGCACTAAAGATAGGTGGGCGCTGGGTGATTTCGCCTCTAAACTGCTCTAAAGCAGCTTCTATAGCCTCTTTTGATGGCTGCGTAGTCGATACGTCGGTAAGTTCACCTTCGGGGTCACCGGTTGAGCTGGTTTGGCCAAGGCGAAAGGTTGCTTCGTACTCTTTGTCGAGCTTTGAATAGTTCATGGCATTTCGACACTCTTTGCCAGTTACGATAATCATAAGACCGGTTGCAAAGGGGTCAAGAGTGCCGGTATGTCCTACCTTGGCTTTTTTGCCTAGCTTTTCAGATAAACGGCGGCGCACGCGCGCAACAACACCAAAACTGGTGATACCAGCTGGTTTGTCGACTAATCGAACACTATCCTCTTCGTTCATTACGGTCCATTATACCGTAGCGTTACTGCGCAGGTGGAATTTGGAACTGTCCTGGGTCGGCCGATGCAGGTTGTGGCGCAGGAGGCGCTACAAATTGCGGTTGTGGCTGCGATTGAGGCTGAGGCTCGGGTTGTGGCGCTGGTGGCGCTGAAAAATCTTCAGGTGCATAGGCGGTATTTGGTGCTGGTACAGCATTTAGCGTTTCGAATGGAACGGTTGGTTCAGGCGCTAAAATATCACCCAAAATCTCTGGCTGCTCGGTTGGTGGCAACGGAATTGCCAGTGGAGGGCCGTTCATTTGTGAAAAATCAGGGATTGGTGGCGGCAATGGCAAACCTAAATCGACAGGGCCTGG
>CAMPIW010000012.1 GCA_946886635.1 uncultured Candidatus Saccharibacteria bacterium
GTTTATAGCCTGTGCAATGCTTGCAATCGGTGGCTGGACGGGCATAGTAGAGGGCACGAATGGCGCTGTGCGATGGATTGAACTAGGCCCATTAGGAAGTGTTCAGCCCGCCGAGATACTAAAGTTCGGTGTATTGCTGTATTTGGCTGTTTTTTTGGCGGTTCGAATGAAAGAGGGAAAGATCAACAACCTTAAAGAAACACTTATGCCGGTCGCGGTCATTGCTTCCTCGGCGCTTCTATTCGTTATCGTTATCCAAAAAGATCTTGGAACGGGTATGTCGCTGACGGCGATTGTGGCAACCATGCTTTTTGTGGCCGGAATTAACCGTAAAATTATATTTGGATTATTGGGGATATTGATTGTTGCTGGATCGTTTCTTATCTTCACGTCGCCCCACCGTATTGAACGCGTGGTGACGTACCTGCAAGGCGATAGCACAACCACCGGTGATGCCGACGCCTACCATATTCAACATGCCAAAATTGCCATAGGTTCGGGAGGGCTATTTGGTGTGGGTATTGGCGATAGTGTTCAGGCGTCGGGGTATCTTCCCGAAGCCATTAATGACTCTATTTTTGCGATTATTGGTGAAACATTTGGATTCATAGGCACTGTAGCCCTGCTTGCGCTGTTTGTAGCGCTTCTCATGCGGTTACTGAGCGTAATGGATCATATGGTCGATTTACGCCTGAAATTGCTTGCTGCGGGTGTGTTTGGTTGGCTAGGGGCACATGTTATTCTTAATATAGCCGCAATGATTGGAATTTTCCCGCTGACAGGTATAACGTTACCACTCCTCAGTTATGGTGGAACCAGTATGATATTCATGGCAGCAGCGCTTGGTTTGGTGTACCAACTTTCAAAATACACCGTACATTCATCACGCATAAAGGAGGCTACCAATGAGAATTCTCGCCGTGGGCGGGGGGTCGGGCGGACACGTCACGCCGGTCGTCGCAGTGCTTAAAGAGCTTCGTGCTCAAGATCCTACAATTGAACTTAAATTCTGGTGCGACGTTCACTTTGCTGCTCAGGCTGCTAAAATTGTCGGTGCTTATGATGAGTCAATTCCGGTTGAAACTATTGCTTCTGGTAAACTACGTCGGTACCACCACTTAACACTTTGGCAACACATTAAGTGGCCAGCGCTTATGTGGCAAAATACGCTCGATTTGTTTAAGGTGCTTGGCGGTTTTTTCCAAAGCTTTTGGAAATTAATTTGGTGGCGTCCCGATGTAGTATTCACCAAAGGTGGTTTTGTGTGTTTGCCGGTGGGGATGGCTGCTAAGGCGCTCGGTATTCCACTGGTCATTCATGACTCTGATGCGCATCCTGGCCTTACGAATCGCATTCTTTCTCGCTGGGCTATGAGCATTGCAACCGGCGCACCGCTTGAGTATTACAATTATCCGGCCGATAGAACGCACTATGTTGGTATCCCGGTGAGTACGGCTTTTCGCGAGTTTACTAAGGCCGAACAAGTAGCCGCTAAAAAAGAATGGGGTGTTGACCCTAAGAAGCCGCTTTTGGTAGTTACTGGTGGCGGATTAGGTGCACGGCGACTGAATGATACGACGCTCGAAGTGCTTGAGACGCTACAAAAAAATAGTTCTGTTATTTTAGTGAGTGGAGCAGGGGAGTACGATCAACTGCGTGCCCGCTTCCCAAGCGACACGGCTCATTTCAAACTCCATCCGTTTATTAGTAATATGCACCAGTTATTGGGCGCCGCCGATATTGTAGTCACGCGTGCCGGTGCAACAACCATTCTTGAACTCGCAGCGCTACGAAAGCCAACTATTTTAGTACCCAATGCTGCCTTAACGGGCGGACATCAGTTAAAGAATGCTGCGGTATATGGCGAAGCCCAGGTTGCTATTGTGCTCGACGAAGATGCAATGGTCGAAGACCCTCTTTTGCTGGTACAAGCAGTTAATGCGTATTTAAAAGACCCCAAAACAACACAAACGATGGCCAAGCGTTTCGGTAAATTTTCAAAACCAAATGCCGCAAAAGACATGGCTGCGCTCATCCTCTCGGCCACTAAGTAAGGTATAATAAACATAACTATGTTCCCAAAACGCTCTTCTCGTAAAAATGAACCAGTGCCGCGCCGTCGGCATGGTACTGAGGAGTCACGTCGATCTGGCGGTTCTACTTCGATTAGCAATAGTGAGCCAAGTGTCGAACCTAAGTATGGTCAATTCCGTCGTAACCGAACGTTAAGTAGTTATCGTCATAATACGCCCGAAGAATCTTCGCGCCAAAAAGTACATCACTTAGCTATTCAGCGCCGTAAACTGGGTGGGATTTTTTTGATTGTAGCTATTGCCACCATTACTCTCGCGCTTTTATTGTGGCAACTGATTGCACAGGTGCATGTTGTGACCTCTACGAAGCAGCTATCAACGACTTTTGTGCCGGCTCAATATGAAGAGTTAATTAACGAATATTTAAACCTCAACCCGGCGCAACGACTTCGGTTTAGCCTTGATGAACAGGCCTTAAGCGCATACGTATCAGAAGAGCTTCCAGAGGTAGAATCACTTGCCTTAAGTGGTAACGCGGGCTTGGCAGAAAGTAACTTCAGCGTCACCTATCGTACCCCTGTTGCGGGTTGGCAGATTAATAGTAATCAGTACTTTGTTGATGCGCACGGGGTTGTATTTGAAAAGAATTATTACGACGCACCCGCCGTGCAGATTGTTGACGAAAGCGGAGTAAGCCCAGAGCAGGGAAGTGCTATTGTAGGAACCCGCCTGCTTGGCTTTATGGGAAAGGTGGTTTCGCAGGCGCAGGGGAGGGGATATACCATTACTAAAGCCGTGCTACCTCAGGGGACAACGCGTCAAGTAGATGTTTATTTTGAAGGCATTCCAACTTATGTAAAATATTCAATTGACAGGGGAGCGGGGGAGCAGACCGAAGATGCCGACCGCTCGTTAAAGTTTTTGAAATCGCGTGGGATCTCGGCAGAGTATATTGATGTGCGTGTGTCGGGACGAGCAGCGTATCAATAGAGCTTTGTCATGAGGCATAGAAGCTGGGGACGGGCTGGCACTTGCTTAATGATGGTGCTAAAAGAGTGGTACTCTCTTCCCCGCCTTTTCTAAAAACCAATGTTCTATTTTTGTTCTACTTGTTCGTTTTATACAAAAAAGTATATTTTAATATCAAAATTGCAAATTGTCAAAAAGAGGGAAGAGTAGTAGTGAGGGAGTAGTATAATCATTTCACGGAAAAAGCAAATATAGGCTTGCAGGTGTGGATAAGTTGGTTATTAAGCCGTATTTAGGCTGCTGAGCCATATGTTGTATATTTGTACAACAAGCCACTCTCGGAGGGCTTGGTATGGAGGTATGAGCGTGACGTTAAGTATAGTAAAAATAAAAGTGTAAACGTACGTATGAATAGTGTTATATGGAGTTTTTGCTGAGTACTACTCTGCTAGGAGGTATATATAGATGGATGTGTACTCATCTTTGTTTATATATAAATGCTTCGTAAAATATACATTGTGCGACGTTAAGTCTATAACTCAGGTTTGATTGTTGGTGCTACTCTTTTATGTTTTGTTGCGGAATTTTTTTGGTATTCCCTGCATGATTTTGTTTTTACGTTTTTATTTATGGCTATCGCCTGCTTTGGCTGGTATTTGGTTTTTGGTGGCTGGTTGATAGCTTTCGGTATTTGGCTGTCTTACGTTTCTTGGTATGATTGATGTTCTAAATATGTTCTATTTAGTGTTTTACGGGCTATTTTGAGGTGATCGAAGGGGTTTAACAGGGGTGGAGAAGGGTGATAACAGGGGTAGGGGGATTCTGCTCCCCTGCCCTTTTTATTATCTTTAAAAATATAAATCAAAAAGCCCCGCCAGCGGGAAGCAGCAAAAGCTCTTCGACCGCCGGACGGGGCGAGGGTGTGGTTGGTTGGATTGTGGCTTAGAAGCCAACTGAGAACAGAAGGTCGCTCACGACGACTACTGCGCCCCAAAGCCAAATTGCTACTATGGAGAAAATGATCAGTCGTAGCAGTCTTCCTGCGAACGTATCGGTATCCATCAGCGAGAAGAAGTAGGTCCAAAGAGTACCTATCAGAGTGTCGGTCTTCTCGTTCTCGTGCGTTTGTGCTTGGTTTTGGTCGAGCTTCTCGAACTCATTCAATTCGTCCGAAAGCGCTTCCTTGACATCGGCAAGGCCTTCGCGTTCCAACCATGCAAGGTACGCTTCATCATCCCTGGGTTCCATAGGACACCTCCTTTTGTTGTAGGGAGTTAGGTACTGATTCCGTCTGCGAACATCCCGAAAGCTCCTGCCACTATGATCAAGATCAAGGCCAAAAGGACAATGAATGAAATCAGACCTATGGCCATTGGGATAAGCTTTCGAGCGAACGCCCTTGTAAAGATGCGAGTCATCCACCAAAAAGGATGATACATATAATACGTCCAAAGGCCGAGGCCTTGCGAGAGTATTGAATGCGCTTCGTCCTCCCAGTAAGCCTCTTCTTTGTAGACCTGGTCAGGCCATAGTTCTTGTTCCAACCGTGAAAGGTACGCTTCGTCCTTGGCATCCATAGGACACCTCCTCTGCTGTAGATTGTGGGGGAAGATTAGCATATATTATACCACACTTGCTTAGAAATGTCCATATTTAGCTCGTTCTTCAAATCCAACCTCTCGTAATTTCAAAGTATTAATTATTCCTGCTGGCGTTAAATCGTAGCCTTTAATGGCCTTATGAGCGCCGTCAACAATAGCAGTTGCTTCAACCGGTTGCGGATATCCAATGGCATATGCAAGGTACACGAATACTTCGCTAGCGTCGTATCGCTTAAGGTAATCTACGGCTATCTTACGTGCAATGTAGGCGCCCGAACGGTCTACTTTTGTGCCATCTTTGCCGCTAAAAGCTCCCCCGCCCAATGGAACGCGTGGTCCGTAATTATCAATCGCCAGTTTGCGTCCGGTTAAGCCAGCGTCGGCATCGAAGCCGCCAATATGCCAGTCGCCCGCGGGGTTAGCATGAATGGTTGGATTGTCGTTACGCCCTTTAATAAAATAGTGCGAAACGTAGCTTTGGGTGCGTGCCCATTGCTGGATCGCTTCTTCAAGTTCAACTTTTGGAGCATGTTGGAAGCTGGCGACAATGGTCAAAATACGCTCCCCCGCCAGTGTTATTTGGGTTTTTCCGTCGTACGGCCACTGTTTGTATAAAAATTGGTTAAGACTTCGGGCGAGAACGTACTCTAAGGGGAGTAACTCGGGGGTTTCATTACAGGCATACCCTACCATTATCCCTTGATCCCCTGCCCCGCCGGTGTCCACGCCGCCGGCAATTTCAGGGCTTTGGGCGGCGATACGTTCAATCACTTCATACGGCTCGCTGTCTACCTGTAGGCCAACAATGCGGTGCACAATTTCAGACACGTTTACAGAGGTGGCGCTAGAGGTCACCTCCCCTGTGACAAAAATTGAACCATGACCCCCTGCTACATCAACAGCCACGCGTGAAAATGGGTCTTCCTGAAGATAGGCATCAAGAATAGCGTCGGAAATTTGATCGCACAACTTATCGGGGTGTTTTGGTGAAACGCTTTCTGCGGTTCTATAGATTTTTGACATAAAAAATACTCCTTTTTCGTATCTTTCCGCCCATCATAGGACCAAAGGAAGATACCAAGGAGTTACCAATCATCATCTTCCCCTGCTAAAATTCAGGGCTAGAAGGGGCACCGTGTCCGCATATCAGGAAGATAGAGGCTGGTTGCCGGCAAGTCATAGAGCTAGTTCTCTCGTTGCACTCTGGATACGTATAAATTGTTAATACCCCGTTAGTATAGCAAATTTAGTCGCTTTCAGGAAGGGGCGGCACGAAACGACCAAGCTCTAAGTGGCTATGTGTTAAGGGGATAACTATATCGTGCATGTGTTCAACCGCTGCGCCGCTATTCATATCGATTAAGGAGACATTAATTATGCGTATGGCTGGGGTGAACGGCACGATGGTAACCTCTGGGTCTAATGAGGGCGCGTCTGCATTGATGGTATACGAATCTTTATCGCTTATAGCAGTTGTCATGACGATTTTATCAAACGAGCCACGAACTTCATGTTCGACAACTTCGTGGTCAGGGTCATTATGAATGTGCCGATAATCTTGGGTGGACATTCCCTGAAGAGTAAATTGCGATTCACCTTCTTCAAACGTTCCGTTTTCGTCTGTTTTCGCAAGTGGAAGCATAGTATTTGCAACTCCAATGTACGTTCCGCGAGCAAAAATGACGTCGTCTTCGTCGAGTTCATAGGCTTCACGCGCAAATTTATTTAACATACTAGCAAGGTCTTTATTGATTTGCAGGGCAACCGCCGGGTTGGTTTGGTCCTCGCCTTTTGAGATAGCCGCCGCCAGCATACGCTCAGCTCTACTCACGATGTGCAGCGTAAACCCTTTTAACGATTCGCGGTTCCACTC
The DNA here is from genome assembly GCA_946886635.1 of uncultured Candidatus Saccharibacteria bacterium. Next base: position 6,477 of record CAMPIW010000012.1, read on the forward strand.
GGTAGCATCGAAATCAATCTCATTATCAGCAAATTCAAGCTCGAGCGCCTCGAGTGCTTGGTCGTAAGCGGTGGCAGTCTTTGGATCAAGTTTTGGTGTATGTTGCGATTCGTACTCAAGAGGGTTCAAGGAGCGTTTAGCAGCTTCGATGAAAGCTTCTCGAGTTCGGCCAAGAGGTGACAAAGCTGGATCTTCGCATACTTTTAACGTTTCTTCCAAGTCGTGATAGTCGGGTTTTAACCATTCTTTTAAAATTATCCAACAACCAGTTTCAACAAGAGCTGCTTTTTTAGCCGGCACATCGCGAAGAAGTGAAGCTAACAGGTTTTTAATGTCGGTATGCTCCCCTGCTTTATCAAGTGAAAACTTGTAGGCTTCAAGCACAACTTCGTTAGCAACCGCTTGGTTAATAGCGTAGTTTTGCGCAAAGGTTGGGTAGGCTGGACGGTCACGCTTTTCCATGGGATTTGTAATGTTTTTCCACTGTTCTTCTCGATAGCGCGACACTGTTGCAAGTAATGAATCCGGTACATCATTTTCTCGACTGGTAAGATAATCAACAAGCGTCATGCCAAGTATTTCACCGGCATATACCATCTTTGTGTCATTCGGTGTTGCGCTGTTTGGGTTAGCGATCGTTTCGGCAATTCGAAGTAAACGGTACAACTGAGCGGCACCGTCGCTATCTTCGTACGACTCCCCTGTTCCAACAATTGTTTCAGATATACCGCCACCATAAATCGGTGTCGAAGTAGTATCATCCAAGGGGGTGGCTTTTTCGCGATCCCCACTGTAATCATGCTGAATACTTAAAATAAGGTTTTCAAATGAACCAGTTTGTTTCAAATATTTTTCAAGATAGCTCGCGGCTCTATCTACGCGCTGGTAGCTGGGTGTGTGTTCGGGAGTATCGGCAAACTCTGACATGGTTGTTGGTATTGTACCCCCGCTAGCCAGGTACTTCAAGCAGTAGCAGGTTTGGGTGTTATTCGCCGGCTGGTGCGACAGGTTTTTTGCGCTTACGGGTGCGTTTACGCTTTTTCTTTACGGGTTGATCGGCCGCGCCGCTTCCAAAGCTTTGCATATCACCTGCGATAGCCTGTGTAACGTTTTCTGGGGCGTCTTTGTCGTTTTGAGCGAATGGTGGCTGGATTACACTTTCAACGGCCTTAGCGCCGGCGTCAATAGGCCAAAGCTTTGCTTGGGCGGGCGTCTTTGGGAGGTTTGGATCCTGGTTTTTACTGGCTTGTGGGTTTACCTGTGGTTGCAAGGTAGCCGGCATATTAATAAGTGAATTAATTTCGGCTTCAACGTCACTTCGGTTTCGGC